>NZ_JBBEOI010000204.1 GCF_037860755.1 Aquipuribacter hungaricus
CGATCCGACTTCGCGCCGGCACGGTCGGGGGCAGGCTGCTCCTCGACCTCCCCGCGGCGGCCCGCGCGGCGGCCGAGGCCCTGGAGCGCGAGCCCGAGGTCGAGGGTGCGCGGGGGCACGTCGTCGTCGACCGCGGCCGCACGGTGGTCGAGCTGGTCGCCCGCGTCGACGCCGGCGCCGACCTGCCCCGGGTGCGGGAGCTGGTCGACCGCACGCACGCGGCCCTCGCGGCCGTCGTCCCTCCCGGCACCGCGGTGCTGCGCGTCCGCCTGGACGTCCGCCGCGGCCGGGCCGAGAGCCCCCGGGTCGCCTGACCCGGGACGACAGGGCCTGCGGGCCCGGACAGGAGAGCACCATGGGACTGGCTGACAAGGCGAAGAACGCCGCCGAGGACCTGGCCGGCAAGGCCAAGGAGGCCGCGGGCCGGGCCACCGGCGACGAGCGGCTCGAGGCGGAGGGCGAGGCCCAGCAGACCGAGGCCGACGTCCGTCAGGCCGGCGAGAAGGTCAAGGACGCCTTCCGCTGACCTGCCCCACCGACAGCAGGGCCCCACCCCCTCCCCCGGGGTGGGGCCCTGCTCCGTGCCGGGCCTCAGGCGGCCCAGACCTCCACGGTGCTGACGACGTCGGCCAGCGAGGTGCCGACGTGCAGCCGGAACACGCCCTGCTCGAGCGCCCACGCGTGCGCGGCGACGTCCCAGTGCTCCAGCGCCCGGCGGGGGACGTGCACCGTGGCGGTGACGCTCTCGCCCGGTGCGGCGTCCACCACGACGGAGCCGACGAGCCAGCGCGGCACCCGCTCCACCGTGCTCTGCACCCGCGAGGCGTACACCTGCACGACCTGACGGCCCGGGCGCGCGCCGCGGCACGTGACGGGCACGGTGATGGTGAGGCCCGACGCCGGTGTGCCCGTGGACGAGGCGTCCCCGAGCTCCCACGTCGTGTAGCCCAGGCCGTGGCCGAAGCCGTACAGCGGCTCCCGGCCCTCGCTGTCGTACCAGCGGTAGCCGGTGCGCAGGCCCTCCTCGTAGGCGAGCACCCCGTCGACGGGGGTGGTCGAGGGCAGGCCCTCCTCCGAGCGCGGCCACGTCACCGGCAGCCGGCCGCCGGGCTCGCGCATGCCGAGCAGCACGTCGGACAGGGCGTTGCCGAACTCCTGGCCCGGGAACCACGTGAGCAGCACCGCCGGCGCCTCGTCGGCCCAGGGCAGGAGCACCGGGGCGCCGGAGTTGACGACGACGACCGTGCGGGGGTTGGCGGCGAGCACCCGGCGGACCAGCTCGTCCTGCCGGCCCGGCAGGGCCAGCGTCGTCCGGTCGAAGCCCTCGCTCTCCACCTCCGCGGTCGTGCCCACGACGACCACGGCGACGTCGGCGGCCGCAGCGGCCTCGGCCGCGGCGTCCAGCAGGTCGTCGTCGGCGGACGGCGAGAGCGCGAGCAGCAGCCGGAACGTCACCGTGGCCACCTCGGCGTCGCCGAACCCGCCGGTGGGGGCCGGGCGGTGCCGCAGCCTCAGCCGCACGGGGCGACCGGCCTCGAGGTCGACGGGGACCGTCTGCTGCGGCGGGCGCATCATGCCCTCGACCGGGTCCGCGCCCTCGGGCAGCGCCACCGTGGCGGTGAGGACGGCGGCGTCGTCCAGGGCGAGCTCGAACGGCCCGACGCCGGCCACGCCGAGCAGGTAGGTGCCGCTCGACGGCACCTGAACGACGGCGGTCAGCTCGATCGTGTCGACGTCCGGGACCCGCAGGGTGCCGGTGAGCTCGCCGAGCCACATGAGCGAGGTGGAGTGCCGGGTCTCCCGGGCGAGCTCCTCCCCGGAGGCGTCGAGGAAGCGGACGACCGCGCCCTGCTGCAGCCACGACGGGTCGAGGGCGGCCACCCGGTCGGTGCTGCTCACGCCCTGGCTCCAGGTCACCTCGACGTCCTCGCCGAGCACGCGCCGCAGACCCTCCAGCGGACCGACCGTGTACGGCGGGAACACCGTGGCGCTGCCGCCGCCCAGGGTGCGTCCGGAGACCGCGTCGGGGCCGACGAGCGCCAGGCGGGTCAGCTGCTCGCGCTCCAGCGGGAGGATCCCGTCGTTGGCGGCGAGGACGAACCCGGCCGCGGCGGCGGAGCGGAGCTCGCCGGCGACGCGGTCCGCGGGCCACGGCTCGGGCACCCGCGGGTAGGAGCCCTCGAGCGCCCCGACCCGCAGCGCGAGCAGGAGCAGGCGGCGGACCTTCTCGCGGACCGCGGCGGCGGGGACGCGCCCCTCCTCCACGGCGGCGACGAGCCGGTCGCCCCACGGGCCGGACGGCCCGGGCATGAGCAGGTCGAGCCCGGACAGCGCGGCGGCCTCGGTCGAGCGCCCCGCGAACCAGTCCGTCATCACCACGCCGTCGAAGCCCCACGCGTCCTTGAGCAGCTCCTGCAGCAGGGGGCTCTCGGTCATCGTCGTGCCGCCCACGCCGTTGTAGGCCGCCATGACGGCCCACGGGTCCGCGTCGGCGACGACGCGCTCGAACGGCGCGAGGTACAGCTCGTGCAGCGTGCGCTCGTCGACCTGCGCGTCGTAGAGGAAGCGGTCGGTCTCGGAGTCGTTGGCGACGAAGTGCTTGACCGTGGCGGCGACGCCCTGGCTCTGCACGCCGCGGACGTAGGCGGTGGCGATCTCCGCGGTGAGGAACGGGTCCTCGCTCAGGCACTCGAAGTGCCGGCCGCCGAACGGGGTGCGGTGGAGGTTGATCGTGGGGGCGAGCAGGACGTCGACGCCCTTGCTCCGCGCCTCGGCGGCGAGCAGGCGGCCGAGCCGCTCGACCCGCGCCGGGTCCCAGGTCGCCGCCAGCGACGTCGGGGACGGGAGGTTGGCGGACGGGTCACGCTCGTCCCAGCGCTCCCCCCGGACCCCGGCGGGCCCGTCGGAGGTGACGAGCCGGCGCAGGCCGACCGCGGGCTCCGCGTGGAGCGCCCAGAAGTCCGCCCCCGTGAGGACGCGGACCTGCTGGGCCAGGCTGAGCCTGTCGACCAGCTCGTCGACCGACGGGTCGTCGGCCGGGACGCCGGGGTCGAGGGTGGGGACGCGCAGCTCGTCGCTCATGCCCCCCTGTCTACCTCAGCGAGGGCGCGTGGTGGCCTTCGTGGCGCGGCCCTTCGTCACCTTGCCGTGCTTGCTGGTGCCACGCGTGGTCGTCGTGCCGCGCGTCGTGGCCTTCCGGCCCTTGACCGGCGTGGCCGGCTTCCCCGAGAAGCGGGCGGCCAGCGACGACAGCGCGGCCTTGGCCTTGGCCTGGTTGGACGGCTTGCGCGCCTCGCTGGCGACCTTGGCGACGACGACACCCTTGAGCGTGTTCTTGATGAAACCCATGGCGGTCGGGTACCCGCGCACCGGCAGGGTGATGCATCCGCGCCCTAGACGAACTCGACCTCGAGCGCGGGTGTCGTCGGCCGCGACTGGCACATGAGGCGCAGCCCCCGGGCCAGCTCGTCGGGCTCGAGGGCGTGGTTGACGTCCATCTCGACCTCGCCGTCGACCACCCGGGCACGGCAGGTGCCGCACACGCCGCCGCGGCAGGCGAACGGCGCGTCCGCCCGCACCCGCAGGACGGCGTCGAGCACGGTCTCGCTGCCGCCGTCGACCTCGACGGTGCTGCGGCGGCCGTCGAGGGTGACGTGGGCCGTCGTCGAGGCGGCCGCCGTCGCGGCCCGGGGCCGGGGCGCGACGGGGTCGGCGTGGAAGAGCTCGACGTGGACGCGGTCCCGCGGGACGCCGAGGTCGTCGACGAGGGTGTCGCGCGCGCCCGTGACCAGCTCGAGCGGCCCGCAGAGGAACCAGTCGTCGACGTCGGCGGGGTCGAGCAGGGCGGCCGTGACGCGCAGCAGGCGGTCGCGGTCCAGCCGTCCGCTGAGCAGCTCGGAGGTCTGCTCCTCGCGGCTGAGCACGTGCAGCAGCCGGAACCGGGAGCCGTACCGGTCGCGCAGGTCGGCCAGGTCCTCGGCGAACATGACGTCGCGCGCCGAGCGGTTGGCCAGCAGCAGGGTGACCCGGCTGCCCGGCTCGCCGGCCAGGACGGCGCGCGCGATCCCGAGCACGGGCGTGATGCCGCTGCCGGCGACGACGCCGGCCACGTGGCGGGCCAGGTCGGGGTCGACGTCCAGGCCGAAGCTCCCGCCGGGCGGGGCGACATCGAGGGTGTCGCCGGCGCGGAGACCCCGCAGCACCCAGCCGCTGAAGACGCCGTCGGGCACGGCCTTGATGCCGACCGTGAGCACGTCGGTGCCCGGCTCCCCGCACAGCGAGTACGTCCGGCGGACCTCGGTGCCGTCGAGCACGGCCCGGACGGTCACGTGCTGCCCGGGGCGGGAGGCGTACACGGCCCGCAGCCCCTCGGGGACGGCGAGCGAGACGGCCACGGCGTCGTCGGTCAGCTCCTCGACGGCGACCACGCGCAGCGGCGCGAAGCCGGCCCGGGCGGCGGGGGCCACGTGGTCGGCGGCCGTCGGGACGGCGGCCGTCGGGACGGTGGCCGTCGGGTCGGTGGCCGTCGGGACGGTGCCCGGCAGGACGGTGCTCAGGGTGCTCAGAGCTCCTTGAAGCGGTCGAAGGGCTCGCGGCAGGCGGTGCACCGCCACAGCGACTTGCACGCCGTCGAGGCGAACCGGGCGAGCTCCTCGGTGGCGGACGAGCCGCAGCGCGGGCAGGCGGGCGCGCCGGCGTCGCCGCCGTGGCGTCCCAGGCCCGGGCGGTACCCCAGCTCGACCTCGACGGGGCCGCCCGCCGGGCGCGGGCCGGGCGGGGCGATGCCGTACTCGACGAGCCGCTGCCGGCCCGCCTCGCTGAGCCAGTCCGTGGTCCACGCGGGGGCGAGCACGAGCCGGACGTCGACCGCGGGGGCGCCGGCCCGCTCGAGCGCGGCGCGGACGTCGCTGCGGATCTCGTCCATCGCCGGGCAGCCGGAGTACGTCGGCGTGATGTCGACGTGGACGGTGCCCGCCTCGTCGACGACGACGTCGCGGAGGATGCCGAGGTCGGCGATGGTCAGCACGGGGATCTCGGGGTCGGTGACCTGCTCGAGCACGAGCAGCGCCTCGGCGGCGTCCACGACGGCCCCGGCTACCAGGTCGCGCCGGGGTGGGAGCGGGCCACGTGCTGCATCTCGGCGAGCAGGTAGCCCAGGTGCTCGGTGTGGACGCCGCGGCGCCCGCCGGTCGGCGCCCAGGTCGTGGTCGGCCTGCGCAGCCGGGCGTCGGCGAGCACCGCGTCGACCGTGCTGTCCCACCGCTCGCGCAGCGGGGCGGGGTCGGGAGCCACCCCGGCGGCGACGCAGCGGGCGAGCACGTCGTCGGTCTCGAACAGCTCGGCCGCGTACGGCCACACCGCGTCCAGGCCCGCCTGCACGCGCCGGGCGGACTCCTCGGTGCCGTCGCCGAGCCGGACGACCCACGACGCGGCGTGGTCCAGGTGGTAGCGGACCTCCTTGACCGCCTTGGCCGCGACGGCCGCGAGCGTCGGGTCGGTGCTGGCGGTGAGCGCGGCGAACAGCGGGACCTGGTAGGCGCTGACGAGCAGCTGGCGTGCCACGGTCTGGCCGAAGTCCCCGACGGGGAGCTCCATGACCTGGGCGTTGACGAAGTCGCGCTCGTCGCGCAGGAACGCCAGCTCGTCCTCGGTGCGGCCGGTGCCGTCGAGCTCCCCGACCCGGGCGAGCAGGGTGCGGGCCTGGCCGAGCAGGTCCAGGCCGGTGTTGAGCAGCGCCACGTCCTCCTCGATCGTCGGGCCGCGGGCCGCCCACTCCCCGAGCCGCTGGGCGAGGACGAGCGCGTCGTCGGCGAGGCGCAGGGTGTAGGCCGCGACGTCCGGCCCCTGCGCGGTCCCGGCAGCAGCGGTCGTGCCCGGCGTGGTCGCGGTCCGCCCCGTCGCTGCAGCGCTCACAGGCCCTGCACCCCGGCGGGGACCTCGTAGAACGTGGGGTGCCGGTAGGGCTTGTCGCCCGCGGGGTCGAAGAAGGCGTCCTTCTCGTCGGGGCTGCTCGCGGTGACGTCGTCGGAACGGACGACCCAGATGCTCACGCCCTCCTGCCGTCGGGTGTAGACGTCGCGGGCGTTGCGCAGCGCCATGTGGGCGTCGGGGGCATGGAGGCTGCCGGCGTGGGTGTGCGACAGCCCGCGGCGGCTGCGGACGAACACCTCCCACAGCGGCTCGCGGTCCGCGGCGGCGCTCATGCGACCCGGCTCGCGTCGTCGCCCACGGCAGCGCGCTCGGCAGTGCGCGCGCCGGCGCGCCTCGCGGCGTGGGC
>NZ_JBBEOI010000205.1 GCF_037860755.1 Aquipuribacter hungaricus
GCTGCCGCGGCTGCCGCCGGTCGGGCTCCCCGTCGGCGCCCGCGACCCCGCCCGACCGGCCGTCAGGACCGGTCCGCGGCGCGGAGCAGGTGTCGAGCGCCGCGCGCACGGTCGCGCCGGAGACGGCGTCGAGCTGGAAGGAGCCGACCACCATCCCGGTCGCGTCGGTGTGCACGTCGAGGAAGCGGCGCGTGTGCCCGTCCGGGTCGAACCCCTCACGCCGGGTCGAGCCGTCGGGGTCCAGGGTCGCCAGGAGCTGGCGGGCGGCCCGGTCCATGTCGGGCGGGCCGGCGTCCTCGGCGGCCGTCCTCAGGTAGCCGACCACCGTGGCGGCCGCGCCGGGTCGGGCGAGCATCGCGGCCGGGACCCGGTCCAGGCAGCGGACCGCGACGTCGAGGTGGGCTCGCGTGGTGCGACCGCGGGCGAGGTCGTCCGCCACCGCGGCCAGCGGCTGGTGCTGGCCGGTCGCCCTCGCGGCGGCGACGTCGCGGCGGGCCTGCCCGGCACCGACCAGGCACGCCGTCCGGAGGAAGCCCTCGGGTGTCGTGGCGACCGGCGCGCTGGTCGCGAGGCCCCGGGCATCGAGCTCGCGGACCAGGTCGAGGTACAGCGCCTCGGCGCGGTTCCGCAGCGCCGCCACCTGACGGATGCCGTCGAGCAGCTCCGAGGAGGGGACCTGCCACGCCGCGCCGCCGACGGCCGCTGCTGCCCGGGCCACGGCCTCCGCGGCCGCCCGGACCTCGGTCGGCACCGACCCGGGAGGGCCCGGCTCGGTCCCGGGCGCAGGCCGGACCGGCGGCGGGGCGGCAGCGGTCGTGGTCACGGGTCGACCGTACGGAGACCCCCGGACACAACCCCGGGCCCTCGGAGCACCGTTGCGGAATTACCCCCAGGGGGTATACGTTGACGACGACGACACAGGAGGAACGTGATGACAGCGACGACAGGCACCGACGGTGCCCCCGGCGACGCGCCGGCGTACGTGGTGTCCGGCGACAAGGCCAAGGTGCTGACCCGGCTCCGCCGGATCGAGGGTCAGGTCCGCGGCCTGCAGCGCATGGTCGACGACGACACCTACTGCATCGACGTCCTCACCCAGATCTCCGCGGCCACCTCGGCCCTGCAGTCGGTGGCCCTGCAGCTGCTCGACGAGCACCTGCAGCACTGCGTCCGCCACGCGGTCGAGGAGGGCGCAGACGCCGACGCCAAGATCGCCGAGGCCTCCGCCGCCGTCGCCCGCCTCGTCAGGTCCTGACCGGCAGCTCGAGCACCCGAACCAGCACCCGAACCAGCACCCGTCCAGGAGGACCCACCATGAGCGAGACCACCACCATCCAGGTCGCCGGCATGACCTGCGGGCACTGCGTGTCCGCCGTCACCGAGGAGCTCACGCAGCTGCCCGGCGTGACCGACGTCAGCATCGACCTCGTCGCGGGCGGGACCTCCCCGGTCACCGTGACGAGCGAGCAGCCCCTGGACGGCACCGCCGTCGCGGCCGCCGTCGACGAGGCGGGATACGAGCTGGTGCGCTGATGACGGCCTCGACCAGCAGCCCCACCAGCAGCACGGCGGGGACGCCGGCGGTGCTCGGCGCCCCGGTGACGCTCGAGATCTCCGGCATGACGTGCGCCTCGTGCGCCATGCGGATCGAGAAGAAGCTCAACCGCATGCCGGGCGTCGAGGCGAGCGTCAACTACGCCACCGAGAAGGCCACGGTCCGGCTGCCCGAGGGCACCGACGTCGCGGCGGCCATCGCCACCGTCGAGAAGACCGGCTACGGCGCCGTCCTGCCCGCGCCGCCCGTCGAGAGCACGGGCGCCACCGGGACCGCCCCCGCCGAGGACCCCGAGACCCGATCGTTGCGCGAGCGCGCGCTGGTCAGCACCGCGCTCGCCGTGCCGACCCTGCTGCTGTCGATGGTCACCCCGCTCCAGTTCGACAACTGGCAGTGGCTGGTCCTCACCCTCGCCGCGCCCGTCGTGGTCTGGGGCGCCTACCCGTTCCACCGCGCGGCACTGGTCAACGCCCGCCACGGCGCAGCCACGATGGACACGCTGGTGAGCATCGGCGTCCTCGCGGCCTTCGCGCAGTCGCTCTACGCCCTGTTCTTCGGCATGGCCGGGATGACCGGCATGACGATGGAGCTGCGCCTGGTGACCGCCCCCGGGCAGGGCGGCGACGAGATCTACCTCGAGGTCGCCGCCGTCGTCACCGCCGCCGTGCTCGTCGGTCGCTGGCTCGAGGCCCGAGCCAAGAACCGGTCCGGTGCGGCCCTGCGGGCGCTGCTCGACCTGGGCGCCAAGGACGTCGCGGTGCTCCGCGACGGTGCCGGCTCCACGCGCGAGGAGCGCATCCCCGTCGGGCAGCTCGTCGCCGGCGACGTCTTCGTCGTCCGCCCCGGTGAGACCGTCGCCACCGACGGCACCGTCGTCGAGGGCAGCAGCGCCGTAGACGAGTCGATGCTCACCGGCGAGCCCGTGCCCGTCGAGGTCGGCCCCGGCAGCACCGTCACCGGCGCCACCACCAACTCCGGCGGCCGGCTCGTCGTCCGGGCCACCCGGGTCGGCGCGGGCACGAGGCTGGCGCAGATGGCCCGCCTCGTCGAGGCCGCCCAGTCCGGCAAGGCCGAGGTGCAGCGCCTGGCCGACCGGGTCTCCGGCGTCTTCGTCCCGGTCGTGCTCGTCGTCGCGCTGCTCACGCTCGTCGGCTGGCTGGTCTGGGGCGACGACCCCGCCGCCGCGTTCACCGCCGCGGTGGCCGTCCTCGTCATCGCCTGCCCCTGCGCCCTCGGCCTGGCCACCCCGACCGCGCTGCTCGTCGGCACCGGCCGCGGCGCGCAGCTCGGCGTGCTCATCAAGGGCCCCGAGGTGCTGGAGTCCACGCGCCGCGTGGACACCGTCGTGCTCGACAAGACCGGCACCCTCACCACCGGGCGGATGCGCCTGGTCGACGTGGTCGCCGCCGACGGCGAGGACCCGGCCGAGGTCCTCCGCCTGGCCGGCGCCCTCGAGCACGGCAGCGAGCACCCGATCGCCCGCGCCGTCGCCGAGGCCGCCCAGCGACCCGTCCCGGTCGGCACGCTCACGGCGGGCACCACCACCGACGACGCCACCGACGGACGCCTCACCCTCCCGCCGGTCGAGGGCTTCGCCTCGCGGCAGGGCCTCGGCGTCGCGGGCACCGTCGAGGGGCACGCGGTCGTCGTGGGCCGCGCCGCCTGGCTGGCCAGCGAGTGGTCCCAGCACCTGTCGCAGCGGCAGCAGCAGCAGGTCCGCGACGCCCAGGACGCAGGCCGCACCGTGGTCGCCGTCGGGTGGGACGGGGCGGTCCGTGGCCTGCTCGTCATCTCCGACACCGTCACCCCGACCGCCGCGCAGGCCGTCGCCGAGCTCCGGTCGCTGGGGCTGCGGCCCTACCTGCTCACCGGCGACAACCTGGCCGCCGCCCGGACCGTCGCCGCGCAGGTCGGCATCGACCCCGACGACGTCCGCGCCGAGGTCATGCCGGAGGACAAGCTTGCCGAGGTCCGCCGGCTCCAGGCCGAGGGCCGGGTCGTGGCGATGGTCGGCGACGGGGTCAACGACGCCGCCGCGCTCGCGGCCGCGGACCTGGGCATCGCCATGGGCACCGGCACCGACGTGGCGATCGAGGCCAGCGACATCACGCTCGTGCGGGACGACCTGCGCGCGGCGGTCGACGCCGTCCGGCTGTCCCGGGCGACGCTGCGGACCATCAAGGGCAACCTGTTCTGGGCGTTCGCGTACAACACCGCCGGCATCCCGCTCGCGGTCGCCGGGCTGCTCAACCCGCTCCTGGCGGGCGTGGCGATGGCCGCGAGCAGCGTGTTCGTCGTGACGAACAGCCTGCGGCTGCGCGGCTTCCGGTCGGTGACCGGCGCCTGACCCCCGCCGCGGTCAGTCCTCGATGACGGCCTCGCCCCGCTCCCTGAGCCGGGCGAGGCTGTCGAGCATCTGGCGCAGGACCTCCGGCGGGTGCCCCGGCCACCCGTCGACCTCGCGCACCACGCGCAGCGGGTCCCGGCTGCGGTACGACCGGGTCGGGTTGCCGGGGAACCGCTTGTCGGTGACGTTCGGGTCGTCCTCGAACGGCCCGAGGGGCTCGACGACGTAGACGTGGCCTGCGGCAGGGTCCTCGCCGGCCAGCGCGGCGGCGAGCTCGGCGCCCCACACCGCCGTCTCCAGGGCCGCGGTGAAGTACACGTGGTTCGAGACCCGGTCCGCCTCGTAGTTCGAGCCGCGGCCCGGCACGAGCTCCTCTCCCGGTGCCACCAGGGACCGGGTGCCGTGGAAGAACGGGCCGGTCACGTGGGCGTGGTGCCCGTACGTCACCGGCACCCGGGCCTCGCTGTCGTCGTCCATGGAGCCCCCTCCGTCTCCCGCAGATCCTGCCGTGCCCGGGCAGGCGTACAGTGCGTCCCACGACAGGGGAGCGCCGATCCGGGCGCTGAGAGTGCGGGTGACCGCAGACCCTCGAACCTGATCCGGTTAGCACCGGCGGAGGTAGTCGAGTCTCGACCCGTCGACGGCACCGCTGCGTCGACGGGTCCCCCTCCTGGGACCTCTGGGAGGACACATGAGCACCACCGACCACAGCACCACCGACCACAGCACGAGCACCACCGGCTCCTCGGGGGCCGCCACCACCGACGCCCGGGGTCCCGAGGACCGGCGCGCCCGCACCGTGCTCGTCGCGGGCGTCGTCGTCAGCCTCGTCCTGGGCGCTGCCGTCGTCGCCGTCGGGCTCCCGTCCGACCAGGCGCTGTTCGCCACCCAGCTGTCGACCCTCACGGTCGCGGCCGGGCTCCTCGTCGCCACCCTCGGCATCAGCGTCGTCGGGGCGGCCACCGCGCGGGCCCGCTGGCGCGTCGTCGACATCGTCGTGGCCAGCGTCCTCGGCGTCGCCGGCGGCCTCATGTTCGCCCTGTGGAACCTGGGGTTCTACGCCTGGCTGTCCCCGGTCCTCGCCCCGCCGGTGAGCGCCCTGGTCGCCGGGGTGTGGCTGCTGCCCGGCGTGGTCGGCGGCCTCGTCGTCCGCAAGCCCGGCGCCGCGGTCTACACCGAGCTCGTCGCCGCCGCCCTCAGCGCCCTGATCGGCAACCAGTGGGGCTTCTCCACGGTCTGGTACGGCCTGCTCGAGGGGCTCGGCGCCGAGGTCGTCCTCGCGCTGCTGCTCTACCGGCGCTTCGGCCTGCCGGTGGCGCTGCTGTCCGGTGCCGGCGCCGGTCTCGTCGTCGGTCTGCTCGACACCACGGTGTTCTACCCGGACCTCGTGCCGGGCGTGCAGGTCGCCTACGTGGTCCTCGCCGTGGTCAGCGGCGTCGTCATCGCGGGGCTGGGCGGCTGGGCGCTCACCCGCGGCCTGGCCAGGACCGGCGTGCTGTCGTCGCTGGCCTCCGGGCGCGACGGGCGACGGGTCTAGCCCCGGTGGGGGTCCGGGCCCGCGGCTGGGGGTGGCGGCACGGCACGCGTGCCGCCTGGGCCGTCCGCGGGCTCGACCTCGACGTCGCCGACGGCGAGCGCGTCCTCCTGCTCGGCCCGAGCGGCGCGGGCAAGTCGACGCTGCTGCAAGGCCTGGCCGGGCTCCTGGACCCCGAGACCGGGGACGAGGAGGGCGTGCTCGAGCTCGACGGCGTGGGGGTCCGGCAGGCCCGGGTCGACGGCGTCGCGGCCGGGGTGGCCCGCACCGGGCTGCTCTTGCAGGACCCGCTGAGCCAGACCGTCCTGGCCCGCTGCGGCGACGACGTGGCCTTCGGCCTGGAGAACCACGCCGTGCCGCGGGACGAGATCTGGCCGCGGGTGCGCGAGGCGCTGGATCTCGTCGGCTTCCCCCACGGCCTCGACCGGTCGACGTCGCGGCTGTCCGGCGGGGAGCGGCAGCGCCTCGCCCTGGCCGGCGTGCTGGCCCTGCGCCCGCGCCTGCTGCTGCTCGACGAGCCCACCGCGATGCTCGACCCCGCGGCCGCCGACGGCCTGCGCCGCACGGTGGGCCGGGTGCTGGAGGAGACGGGGGCGGGCTGCCTGCTCGTCGAGCACCGTGTCGCCCCCTGGCTGCCGCACGTCGACCGGGTCGTCGTGCTCGAGCCCGGCGGCGGCGTCCGTGCCGACGGCCCCCCGGCCGCGGTGTTCGCCGCCCACGGCGAGGCCCTGGCCCGGGACGGGGTGTGGGTGCCCGACCGGCCGCCCGCCCGGCCCGCCCGCCGCCCCGGGGACAGCACGGGACCCCGGCTGCTCACGGCGGCCGGGCTGTCGG
>NZ_JBBEOI010000206.1 GCF_037860755.1 Aquipuribacter hungaricus
CGCTGCCGGTCGGGCGGGCCGCGCGGGAGGCGCCGCCGGTGCGCGGCTGGGGCGCCCGGGCGGCGGTCCGCTGGACCGGTCGGGTGGGCCGGCCCTGGGGCGGGCGGGAGCTCGTCGTGGGTGCGCTCATGCGGACCTCCTCCGGACGGCGCGCAGCCTCACCGAGGCGGCGCGCGGGTTCTCGTCGATCTCCTCGGGCGTGGCCTTGACCGCGCCCCTGACCAGCAGCTCGTACGGGGCGGGCGCCGGCTCGACCGGCAGGCCGTGGGGGGCGTCGACCGTGGTGACGGCGGCGAAGGCCCGCTTCACGAGGCGGTCCTCCCCCGAGTGGTAGGACAGGACGACCATGACGCCGCCGGGTGCGAGCGCCTCCAGCCAGGCGGGCAGCGCCCGGGCGAGACCGGCGATCTCGTCGTTGACCTCGATCCGCAGCGCCTGGAACAGCCGCTTGGCGGGGTGCCCGCCGGTCCGCCGGGCGGCGGCGGGCACGGCGTCGTAGACGAGCTCGACGAGCCGCCCGCTCGTGGTGAAGGGCTCCACCGCACGGGCGGCGACGACGGCGCGGGCGATCCGGTCGGCGAACTTCTCGTCGCTGTGGGAGCGCATGAGCCGGACGAGCGCGCGCGGGTCGTAGGTGTTGAGGACGTCGGCGGCGGTCATGCCCTCGTCGCCCATCCGCATGTCCAGCGGGGTGTCGCGGGAGTAGGAGAACCCGCGCTCGTCGACGTCGAGCTGCATGGAGGAGACGCCCAGGTCCAGCAGGACGCCGTCCACCTGGTCCGTGCCCGCGGCCGCGAGGACGTCGTCGACGTCGTCGTGGACGGCGCCGACGGCCAGGAAGCGGTCCCCGTGCCCGGCGAGCCGCCGGCCGGCCTCGGCCAGGGCCACCGGGTCGCGGTCCACGCCGACGACGCGGGCGAGGGGGGCGCGCCGGAGCAAGGCGTCGGTGTGCCCGCCGAGGCCGAGGGTCCCGTCGACGGCGACCGCGCCCTCGTGCTGCAGGGCCGGCAGGAGCAGGTCGACGCAGCGGTCGAGCATGACCGGGACGTGGGAGGCGGACCCCGCGACCTCGTCGGGGCTCTCGGGGTCGTCGGTCATGCGGACCTCCGGGAGGCGGTGGGGGGCGGGTCCGGCCGGTCGGGTCCCCCGCCGCCGAGCCGCGGCCTGGCACCGGGGAAGGTGCGCCAGGACAGGCTCGGCGGCGGGAGACCCCACCGGTCGGCGGTGGCGGAGGGCGGTGCTCACAGCACGCCCGGGAGGATCTCGGTGGAGCGCTCGGAGAAGGCCTGCTCGCCGGTGGCCTGCAGGTCCTGCCAGGCCGCGGCGTCCCAGATCTCCAGGCGCCGGCCGACGCCGAGCACCGCGAGCTCCTTGCTGAGCCCGGCGTACTCGCGCAGCAGCGGGGCGACCGTGACGCGGCCCTGCTTGTCCGGCACCTCGTCCTGGGCGCCGGCCAGCAGCATCCGCGCGTAGTCCCGCGCGTCCTTGTTGGTCAGCGGCGCCCCGGCCAGCTCGTCGACGAGGGACTCGAACGCGGCCCGCGGGAACGCGAAGACGCACCGCTCCTGGCCCCGCGTCATGACGATCCCGCCGTCGAAGGCGGACCTCCACTTGGCGGGCAGGACGAGCCGGTTCTTGTCGTCCAGACGGGGGGAGAACGTCCCGAGGAACACGGGCCCCTCCCTCCGTCGGCTGCTGGTGGTCCACCGCGCTCCACGGTACTCCACTTCGCTCCACCCAGACGGACAATTCCTCCACCCGTCCGACCGCATGTCGCGTCGCCGCAGGTCAGACGGCCTCGACCTCCGTCCCGGTCGGTGCGGGACCCGCTGGACCTCGTACCCGGCCTCCTCGGGGCAGGTCGACGGGTCGGGCCGCTGACCTGCGCGTCTGCCGCCACGACCCCGCCGGCCTGCGCGTGGTGGGGGGCCGTGGGGTGCGGGGGTGGAGCGAGGTGGAGGACCGGGGACGCCGGTGGGGCGCGAGAGCGCCGTGCGACCATCTGCGGGCGGGCACTCCTCGACAGGCGGCCTGGTCAGAGACGACGGAGGGCTCGATGACGACGGTGCAGGGGCAGGCGCCCACGCTGGCCGAGGCGACGGCGACGGCGGCGGCCGTGCGCCACGCGGTCCAGCAGGTCGTGGTGGGCAAGGACGAGGTCGTCGACCTCGCGCTCGTGGCGCTGCTCGCCGAGGGGCACCTGCTCGTCGAGGACGTCCCCGGCGTCGGCAAGACGCTCCTGGCCAAGGCCCTGGCGCGCAGCATCGACTGCTCGGTCCGTCGGATCCAGTTCACCCCGGACCTGCTGCCGAGCGACGTCACCGGCGTGAGCATCTTCAACCAGGAGCGCGGCGACTTCGAGTTCCGCCCCGGCGCCGTGTTCGCCAACGTCGTCATCGGCGACGAGATCAACCGGGCCTCGCCCAAGACGCAGTCCGCCCTGCTCGAGGCCATGGAGGAGCAGCAGGTCACCGTCGACGGGCGCACCTACCCGCTGCCCCCGCCGTTCCTCGTCGTGGCGACGCAGAACCCGGTCGAGATGGACGGCACCTACCCGCTGCCCGAGGCGCAGCGCGACCGCTTCATGGTCCGGGTGGCGATGGGCTACCCCCGCCCGGAGGACGAGCTGCGCCTGCTCGGCACCCACGTCGGCACCGACCCCCTGCTCGCCATGTCCCCCGTCGCCGACGCCGAGGAGGTCCGGCGGGCCGTCGCGGCCGTCGCCGAGGTCCACGTCTCGGAGGCCCTGCGGCACTACGTGCTCGCCCTCACCCAGGCCACCCGCACCCACCCGGACCTCCGCCTGGGCGCCTCCCCCCGGGCGGGGCTGCAGCTGGTGCGGGCCGGGCGGGCGCTGGCGGCCCTGGTCGGGCGCGACCACGTGCTCCCCGACGACGTCGCCCACCTGGCCGTCCCGGTCCTCGCGCACCGGCTCCTGCCCAGCGCCCGCGGGCGGACCGCCCGCAAGGACCCGGCGACCGTGGTCCGCGAGATCGTCGCCGCCACCCCCGTCCCCGGCGCCCGGGGCTAGGCCGGCCGTGCGCCTGCCCGACGTGCGGGCGGCCTGGTCCGGGCTGACCTCGCGCGGGACGTCCTTCCTCACCGCCGGCGTCGTCGCGCTCGGCTGCGCCGTGGTGCTCGGGCAGGCTGACCTGGTGCGGGTCGCCGGGCTGCTCGCCCTGCTGCCGCTGGTCGTCGTCCTCGTCATGGCGTCGCAGACGCTCCACCTGGCCGTCACCCGGTCGACCGAGCCCCCGCGCGGGGCGGTCGGCGAGGAGGTCGAGGTCCGGGTCGAGGTTGTCAACCGCTCGGGCCGCCGCACCCCGGTCCTGCTGTTCGAGGACCAGCTGCCGCCGGGCCTGCAGGCCCGCACCCGGGTGGTGCTGCCGCCGCTGCGCCCCGCGGAGTCCGCCCGGCTCAGCTACCGGCTGCTGGCCGCCCGGCGAGGGCGCTACGCCGTCGGACCGTCCCGGCTGCTGAGCGTGGAGCCGTTCGGGCTGGTGGAGCGCACCTGGGAGGCGACCGTGCGCGACGAGCTGCTGGTGCGGCCCCGGGTCCACGCGCTGACCTCCGTGCTGCCCGTGCGGCGCACCGGCCGCGGCGGCGACTCCGACCTCGGCGGCGCCGGCGTGGTCGGCGACCCGGACATGAGCGTGCGCGAGCACCGGCAGGGCGACGACCTGCGCCGGGTGCACTGGCCGACGACCGCGCGCCGCGGGCAGCTCATGGTCCGCCCCGACCAGCACCCGCAGGACCACAACGCCGTCGTGCTGCTCGACTCCCGCGCCGACGGCCAGCGCGGCGAGGAGGACCGGTCCTCCCTCGAGCTGCTCGTCAGCGCCGCCGCGTCGGTCCTCGTCCACGCCGCCGACCTGGGCCAGCGGGTGGCGCTGCTCGGCGACGGGGAGGACCCGGCACCGGGCTCCCACGACACCGCCCACCGGGACGACGCTGCCGACGACCCGGTCGAGGAGGCGCTCGACCGGCTCGCCGTGGTCCGCCCGACCGGCCCCGGGACCCTGGCCGACGCCGTGGAGGCCGTGCCGCGCTGGAACCCGTCGATGCTCGTCGCGCTGCTCGGGGAGGTGGGCCCCGACGACGTCGAGGTGCTCGCCGGGACCGCCCGCGACGCCGTCCGCGCCGCGGTCGTCTGCCGCACCACGACGTGGGAGCGGCTGTCGCCCTCGCGCCACCGACTGCTCACCGACCGCCACGACGCGGCCGTCGCCCGGCTCCAGGACAGCGGCTGGCGGGTGGCGACCGTCGAGGCGGGCGGGTCGGTCGTGCAGGCCTGGGAGAGCCTCGAGCGGACGGGGGCGCTGGCATGACCCGGGACGTGCGCGCGGCGCTGCTCGCCTCGGTGGCGACCGTCATGACCATGCTCAGCCTGTCGCCGCTGCTCGCGGACCGGGACTGGCTGCAGCCGGTGGTGCTCGTCGTCGCGGCCGTCGGGCTGGCCGGCGCCGGGGTGGCCGCCGGGGGGCTCCCCCGCTGGCTCGGCGTGCCGGCCGGCGCGCTGGCGGCGCTCGTCATCGCCACCGCGCTGCTCGTGCCCTCCCAGGCGGCGCTCGGCGGGTTCGTCCCCACGCCGTCGAGCCTGCGGGCGCTGGAGATCCTCACGCGCAGCGGCGTCGTCACCGCGCAGGCCGTGCTGCCGCCGGCGCCGACCGACGCCGGCATCACCACGCTCGTCACCCTCGCCGCGGGGCTCGTCGCCGTGGTCACCGCGGCGGTCGCGGGCCCGCTGCGCCGTCCGGGGGCGGCCGGGCTGCCGCTCCTGCTCGTCGTCTGCGTCGCCACGGCGCTCGCACCGGACGGCGTGGGCCTGCTCGGCTTCCTCTCCGCGGGCCTGGGCTACCTCGGGCTCACCCTCGTGGACGCCGACGCCCGGGTCCGCGGCTGGGGGGCGGTGCTGGGCCGGCGCACCCGCGGCGGGCAGGACGCGTCGTCCGGGGTCGGCGAAGAGCTCGCCGTGGTGGCCGCGAGCACCGCCGCCGTGGCGCTGGCGGTCGGTGCCCTGCTGCCGCTCGTCGTGCCCGGCTCCGGCGGCGAGCGGCTGCAGGCCATGGTCACCGACCGGTTCGGCGGCGGGGGCGAGGAGGGGCTGACGTCGGTCAACCCGTTCCTCGACATCCGCGAGGACCTGCAGACCCAGGACGACACCGTCCTCATCAGCTACAGCACCACCGACGAGGACCCCGACCCGCTGCGGCTGGTCACGGCGGACACCTTCGACGGGGCCCTGTGGGAGTACTCGCAGGGCACCGTGCCCACCGGGGCCGACGTGTCCGAGGGCATGCCGGCACCGCCCGGGACCTCCCCGGCGGTCCTGTCGGCCGCGGAGGCCGTGAGCACCTCCGTCGCGGTGGGCCCCCTCGTCCAGGGCTACCTGCCGCTGCCCTACCCGGCCGCCACCGTCGACGTCGAGGGCCGCTGGGTCGTCGACCCGCGGACCCTGACCGTCGGGGCCACCGACGCCACGACCGAAGACCTCACCTACCAGGTGAGCTCCTACGACATCAGCCCCGACCCGTCCCAGCTGGCGCAGGGCCAGGGGGACGACATCGACCCGGTGTGGACCGAGCTGCCGGGGTCGATGTCGGAGGTGGTGCTCGACGAGGCGCGCCGGGTGGTCGAGGTCGCCGGCGCCGAGACCCGCTACGACCAGGCGCTGGCCCTGCAGCAGTGGTTCCGCAACACCGGCGGGTTCACGTACTCCCTCGACGCGCCGGACACCACCGACCGCGACGCCGTCGAGGCCTTCCTCGCCGACCGCCGGGGCTACTGCGTGCAGTTCGCCTCGACGATGGCGCTCATGGCCCGCTCGCTCGACATCCCCGCACGAGTGGCCATCGGCTTCCTGCCCGGCGAGGAGGTCGAGCCCGGTCGCTGGGAGATCCGCGCCGACGACGCCCATGCCTGGCCCGAGCTGTACTTCGAGGGCGTCGGCTGGGTCCGCTTCGAGCCGACCCCCGGCACCCGCACCGGCCAGCCGCCCGCCTGGGCCGTGCCGCAGTCCGACCCGGCGCCCGCGCAGCCGTCGACGGCACCGTCGCAGGCCGCCCCGCTGCCGCCGGAGGACCGCCCCCGCGACAGCGCGGCGGCCGGCGCCGGCGCTGAGGACAGCGTGTGGGAGCGCGTGGCCGCCGTGGGTGTCCCCGTGCTGCAGGTGCTCTTGGGCCTCGGGGTCGCCGCGCTGGCGCTGGCGCTGCCGCGGGCGTGGCGCTGGTGGCGCAGCCGGCGGCGCCT
>NZ_JBBEOI010000207.1 GCF_037860755.1 Aquipuribacter hungaricus
GTGCCGCGCCGCCCCCCGCGCGCGCCAGCCGCCGCCCGCGCCGGCCCCGGTCCGGGTCCGCGTCCGCCCGGGGCGATATCCCCTCGGTCATCCGGGCGCGCCGTGCGATCCTGGGAGCGATGACAGCACACGATCACACCCCCGACACCGACGTCGACGTCCCCGCCGGCTTCGACGGCGACCAGGAGGACCTGGCCGACCGCCAGGCGCTGCGACGGGTCGCCGGCCTGTCCACCGAGCTCCAGGACGTCACCGAGGTCGAGTACCGCCAGCTCCGGCTCGAGCGCGTCGTGCTCGCCGGCCTGTCGACGTCGCGCGACCCCCACGAGGCCGAGGTCTCGATGGCCGAGCTCGCCGCGCTGGCCGAGACCGCCGGCTCGCAGGTGCTCGACGCCCTCGTCCAGCCACGCGACAAGCCGGACCCCGCGACGTTCCTCGGCTCGGGCAAGGCCGCCGAGCTCCGCGACATCGTCGCCGAGACCGGGGCCGACACCGTCGTCTGCGACGGCGAGCTGAGCCCCTCGCAGCGGCGCAGCCTCGAGGACGTCGTCAAGGTCAAGGTCGTCGACCGGACGGCGCTGATCCTCGACATCTTCGCCCAGCACGCCAAGTCCCGGGAGGGCAAGGCGCAGGTCGAGCTCGCCCAGCTGGAGTACCTGCTCCCGCGCCTGCGCGGCTGGGGTGACTCCATGTCCCGGCAGGCCGGTGGCCGGGTCGCCGGCGGTGCCGGGATCGGCTCCCGCGGTCCCGGTGAGACCAAGATCGAGCTCGACCGGCGCCGCATCCGCACCCGGATGTCCAAGCTGCGCCGCGAGATCGCCGACATGCGGACCTCGCGCGACACCAAGCGCGACAGCCGGCGCCGCAACGCCGTGCCGTCCGTGGCGATCGCGGGGTACACCAACGCCGGCAAGTCGAGCCTGCTCAACCGGCTCACCGGGGCGGGCGTGCTCGTCGAGGACGCGCTGTTCGCCACCCTGGACCCGACGGTGCGCCGCGCGGAGTTGCCCGACGGCCGCGCCGTGACGTACACCGACACCGTCGGCTTCGTCCGGCAGCTGCCCCACCAGCTCGTCGAGGCCTTCCGGTCCACGCTGGAGGAGGTGGGCGACGCCGACCTCGTCGTCCACGTCGTCGACGTCTCCCACCCCGACCCCGAGGGCCAGCTCAGCGCGGTCCGCGCGGTCATGGCCGAGGTGGGCGCGCACTCGGTGCCCGAGGTGGTCGCCCTCAACAAGGCCGACGTCGCCGACCCCGAGGTCGTCGACCGGCTGCTGCGCCGCGAGCGCGGCGCCGTCGCGGTGAGCGCGCGGACCGGCCAGGGCCTGGACGAGCTGCTCGCCGCGGTGGTGCGGGACCTGCCACGCCCCGACGTCGAGGTGGACCTCGTCGTGCCGTTCGAGCGCGGCGACCTGGTCAGCCGGACCCACGCCGACGGCGAGGTCATCGATGTCTCGCACGTCGCCGAGGGCACCCGGCTCCACGCCCGCGTCGACAAGGCCCTCGCCGCGGCGCTCACCGAGGCGTCGTCCGGCACCGTCTGAGTGCCGCCGGGCCCGTGCACGCCGTGCGTCCTGGGGACGTGCGGCGGGCCGGTGCCGGTGGCGCAGTAGGGTCGGGCCGGTGAGCAGCGCGACGGAGCAGGCCCCCGTCGAGGCCGCCGGGCCCGGCAGCACGGCAGCCACCGAGGACCGCCCCTCCCCGGGGGCCGACCCCGCCGCCGAGGCGGTCTCCCTGCTGGGGCGCGTGGTCGAGGCCACCGGCGGTACCCGCCGCGACGGCCAGGACCGGATGGCCGCCGCGGTCGCCGACGCCGTCGACGGCTCCCGGCACCTGCTCGTGCAGGCGGGGACCGGCACCGGCAAGTCCTGGGGTTACCTGGTGCCCGCGGTCGCCGCCGCCGTGCGCCGGAACCGCGGTGTCGTCGTCGCCACGAGCACCCTCGCGCTGCAGGGGCAGCTCGTCCGCCAGGACCTGCCCCGCCTCGCCGACGCCCTCGAGGGCCCGCTCGGGCGCCGCCCCACCTGGCAGCTGGTCAAGGGCCGCAACAACTACGTCTGCAAGCACCGGCTCGCCGGCGGCAGCGAGGCCGAGGAGGACCCGTCGCTGTGGGAGCAGCCGGGCGCCGGCAGCCGGTCGACGCTGGAGCAGCAGGTGCTGCGGGCGCGGGAGTGGGCCGAGAGCACCGAGACCGGCGACCGCGACGACCTGGTGCCCGGGGTGCCGGAGCGGGCGTGGCGCGCGGTGTCGGTGACCGCCCGGGAGTGCCTCGGCCAGCGGTGCCCGCTCGTCGGCGAGTGCTTCAGCGAGGCGGCGCGGGTGCGGGCCAAGGACGTCGACGTCGTCGTCACCAACCACGCCCTGCTAGCCATCGACGCCACCGACAACCGGAAGACCCTGCCCCAGCACGACGTGGTCGTCGTGGACGAGGCGCACGACCTGCTCGACCGGGTCACCGCCGCCCTGTCCCGCGAGGTCACCGCCACCTCGGTGCGCGCCGCCGCGACCGCCGCGCGCCGCGCCGGCTGCGGGGTCGACGACGTCACCGACCTCGACCGTGCCGCGTCGCAGCTGGAGACCGCGCTGGACACCACGTCGCCGGGCCGGCTGGCCGACGGGGCACCGGCGGCGGTCCAGGACGCCCTGCTGCTGCTGGCCACCGCCGCCCGGGGCGCCCTGCGGTCGCTGCCGAAGGACGCCGAGGCGGGCGGCGCGCAGGCGGCCCGCGCGGCGCTGCTCGACCACGCCGACGTCGCCGAGCGGATCGGCGGGGTGCCCGCGCCGCCCGGGCAGTACGGGGACGACGACGACGTCGAGCCGGAGGTGGCCGAGGCCCCCGCCGGCGTGGACGTGGTGTGGGTCGAGCACGACGACCGTCGCGGCACGGTGCTCAAGGCCGCCCCGCTGGACGTGTCCGGGCTGCTGCGCACCCGGCTGTTCGACGCGCGCACGGTGGTGGCGACGTCGGCCACGCTCACGGGCCCCGGCGGGTTCGACGCGCTGGCCCGCCGCCTCGGTCTCGGCCGGCGCGGCTGGACCGGCCTGGACGTCGGCAGCCCGTTCGACTACGGCCGCCAGGCGATCCTGTACGTCGCGGCGCACCTGCCGGCACCGGGCCGCGACGGGCACGGCGAGCCGCTGCACGACGAGCTCGTCGCGCTCGTGGAGGCGGCGGGCGGTCGCACCCTCGGGCTGTTCTCCTCCCGCCGCGCGGCGCAGGCGGCGGCCGACGTGGTGCGCGCCCGCACCGACCTGCCGGTGCTGTGCCAGGGCGACGACCTCGTGCCCACCCTGGTCCGGCAGTTCGCCGAGGACCCGCGCACCTGCCTGTTCGGGACGCTCGGGCTGTGGCAGGGCGTCGACGTGCCCGGCCCGTCCTGCAGCCTCGTCGTCCTGGACCGCGTGCCTTTCCCCCGGCCGGACGACCCGCTCTCGCAGGCACGGAGCGAGGCGGTGGACCGGGCCGGCGGGAGCGGCTTCATGACAGTGTCGGTGGCGCACGCCGCGACCCTGCTCGCCCAGGGCGCCGGGCGGCTGGTCCGGCGCAGCGAGGACCGGGGGGTGGTGGCCGTGCTCGACCCACGCGTGGCCACCAAGCGCTACGGCCCGGCCCTGCTGCAGGCGCTGCCGCCGTTCTGGCGCACCACCGACCGCGAGGTCGTGCTCGGCGCGCTCAGACGCCTACCGCGGTGACCCGCAGGGCCTCCAGCACCGCCGCCACGCTGGGGACCCGTGCCAGGTCCGGCGTGGTGACCGCGACGACCCGGCGGCGGGCCACGGGGTCCAGCGACAGGGTCACCACGCCGGGCACGTCGTGCTGCACCTGCGCCAGCGACGGGACGAGCGCGACGCCGAGGTCCTCGCCGACGAGGCCGAGCACGGCCACGTAGTCGTCGGTCTCGTACCGGATCCGGGGGACGAACCCCGCCTGGGCGGCGAGGTCGACGAGGTGCCCGCGGCAGCGGGGGCAGCCGGCGATCCACTCCTCGTCCTGCAGCGCGGCCAGGCGCACGCGCGCGTCCGAGGCCCACGGCGCACCGGCCGGGACGGCGACGCGCACCTCGTCGTCCAGCAGCGGCACGACGACGAGGCCGGCGAGGTCGGTCGGTGCGGAGTGGCCCGGCACGACGTGGTCGAAGGTGACGACGACGTCGGCGTCCCCGCCCCGCAGCCGCTCCAGCGAGCCGGGCGGCTCGGCCTCGGCCAGGGCCACCTGCAGGCCGGGGGAGCCGCGCCGCAGCACCGCCAGCGCGCGGGGGACCAGGCGGGCCGAGGCGGAGGGGAAGGCGACGAGGCGGACGGTGCCCGCCGCGAGCCCCGCCACCGCAAGGACCTCACGCTCGGCGGCGGCCAGCAGGTTCTCCACCGCGACGGCGTGGCGGGCCAGCACCCTGCCGGGCTCGGTAGGGCGGGAGGTCCTGCCCGTGCGCTCGACGAGGGCGGTCCCGATCGCGCGCTCGGCACGGCGCAGCTGCTGGCTGGCGGCGGGCTGGCTGATCCCGAGCCGTCGCGCGGCCGCGGACACCGAGCCCTCGTCGCTCACCGCCCGCAGCAGCCGGAGCACCTCCACGTCGACGGCCACGCCCCGGACGCTACGGCCGTCCATAACCCCCGGCAATGGCATGGACGACGAAGTCGTCGTTGTGCCTATGGGTCGGGGCGAGCAGGCTGGTGGGGTGGCACTCGACGCGTGGCTCCCCGCTCCCGGTTACCTCAACGCCAGCACCCTCGGGCTCCCGCCGGTGCGCACCGCCGACGCGGTCCGGCAGGCCGTCGACTCCTGGCAGGCGGGGCAGGGCTGCGCCGTCGGCTACGACCGGCACGTCCAGGCCTCCCGCGCGCTGTACGCCCGGCTGGTCGGGGTGCCGACGGGCTGGGTGGCGGTGGGCTCGCAGGCGTCGGTCATGGTGGCCGAGGTCGCCGTGACGGTGCCCGACGGCGCCGAGGTCCTCGTCGTCGCGGGCGAGTTCACGTCGGTGACGGGCCCGTTCGAGGCGCAGGCGCGCCGCGGTGTCCGGACCGTCGCCGTGCCGCTGGACGAGCTCGCCGCCGCGGTGAGGGCACGCCGTCCGGCGGTCGTGGCCTTCTCCCTGGCGCAGTCCGCCGACGGCCGGGTGGCCGACGCCGGCGCGGTCGCCGACGCGGCCCGCGAGGTCGGCGCCCTGACGCTCTGCGACACCACCCAGGCGACCGGCTGGCTCGAGGTGGACGCCTCTCGGTGGGACGTCACCGTCTGCTCGGCCTACAAGTGGCTGTGCTCGCCGCGGGGCAGCGCCTTCCTCACCGTCCGGCCCGAGGCGCTGGAGCGGCTCTCGGGCCACAACGCGGGCTGGTACGCCGGCGACGACGTCTGGGGCTCGGTGTACGGCCCCGGGCTGCGGGTGGCCTCCGACGCGCGCCGGTTCGACGTCAGCCCGGCCTGGCTGTCCTGGGTGGGGACGCAGACCTCGCTGGAGGCGCTCCTCGACCTGCCCGCGTCGGTGCGGCGCCACCACGGCGCGGACCTGGCCGACACGCTGCGCGAGCGGCTGGGGCTTCCGGCGCAGGGCCGCCCCGTGCTGACCCTGCCGGACCCGGACGGCAGCGTCCTGCTGCGTCTGGCCGACGCGGGGTGCACGGCGGTGTCCCGGGCCGGCCGCGCCCGGCTCGCCTTCCACCTGTGGAACGACAGCGAGGACGTCGACCGGGTGGTCGACGCCCTCGCCACGAGCCCGTCGGAGCTCACACCCGCCTGAGGACCGCCGTCACCTTGCCGAGCACGGTGGCGTCGTCGCCGGGGATCGGCGTGTACGCCGGGTTGTGCGGCATGAGCCACACCTGCCCGTCCCGGCGGCGGAACGTCTTGACGGTGGCCTCGCCGTCGATCATCGCGGCCACGATCTCGCCGTTCTCGGCCGCGGGCTGCTGGCGGACGACCACCCAGTCGCCGTCGCAGATCGCCGCGTCGATCATCGAGTCGCCGACCACCTGGAGCAGGAACAGGGTGCCGTCGCCGACCACCTGGCGGGGGAGGGGGAACACGTCCTCGACGACCTGCTCCGCCAGGAGCGGGCCGCCCGCGGCGATGCGCCCGACCAGCGGGACCATGCTGGCCTCGGCGACCTGCACCGCCTCGTCCTCGCCGGCCCCGGCACGGAAGCTGTGCGCCGCGGGCCGGCGGGACCCGGCGGGACGGTCTCCCACGCGCCGCAGCGACGGCTGGGGCTGTGCCGGCCCGGCGGGCGCGACCTCGGCC
>NZ_JBBEOI010000208.1 GCF_037860755.1 Aquipuribacter hungaricus
AGGCGCGGTGGCGGCGGAAGGCGCAGCGGCGGCGGCAGGCACCGTGGCAGCGGCAGGCGTAGCGGCGGCAGGCCCCGTCGCGGCAGCAGGCACAGGACCGGCCCCAGGACCAGCAGCGGCCGAGGCCGCCGGCGCCGACACCAGGACGGCCGACCCCACGACGAGGGCGACCGACGCGGCCACGGGGTGGCGCCGCCTCACCCGTTCCTGCGCATCCGGGCGCCGACGGAGCCGTTGAGCCGCTCCACCGCCAGCCGGACGGCCTTGCGCTCGTTGGGGAACGCCAGGCGCTCCTCGAGGACGTCGAGCCCGATCCACGCCGCCTCGACGGCCTCGTGGTCCGGGTCGTTCTCCACCGTCACCTCGCCGCCGAGGGCCTGCAGGAGGAACAGGTGCACGGTCTTGTGGATGCGGTGCCCGTCGGCGAAGAACCAGTAGTCGATCGCCCCGAGCGACTCCAGCACCCGCCCGTCGATGCCGGTCTCCTCGGCGATCTCGCGCACGGCGGCCTGCTCGGGCGTCTCCGCGCCCTCCAGGTGGCCCTTGGGCAGGCACCACTCGAGCCGTCCGGAGCGGTTCTTGCGGCAGATGACCGCCACCCGCATGGGGTCCGTGGCCATGTCCACCACGAGCCCGCCGGAGGACACCTCGGTCCTCGTGGGCGGCGGGGTCATCGCAGCAGGGTACGGCGAGCGCGCTGCGGGCCGTGGCACCCTGACCGCCGTGCCCGAAGACCGCCCTGCCGCCCTGCGTCGTGCCACGGCGGCCATCGTGGGCCTCGCCCCCGTCACCGGGGAGCTCGCCGGGCGCTTCGTCGCCGCAGGTCACGAGCTGTCCCTGGTGGGCGGGCCGGTGCGGGACGCGTTCCTCGGCCGGGCCGTCAACGACCTGGACTTCACCACCGACGCGCGCCCCGACGAGGTCGAGCGGGTGCTCACGGGCTGGGCGGACGCCACCTGGGACATGGGCCGCGACTTCGGCACCATCGGCGCCCGGCGGGGCGAGCACACCGTGGAGATCACGACCTACCGGACCGACGCCTACGACGGGGAGACCCGCAAGCCCGTCGTGGTGTTCGGCGACACGCTCGTGGAGGACCTCGAGCGGCGGGACTTCACCGTCAACGCCATGGCCGTCCGGCTGCCGGACCTGGAGTTCGTCGACCCGTTCGGCGGCATGGACGACCTGGTCGCGCGCCGGCTGCGGACCCCCGGCACCCCGGAGCGCTCGTTCGGCGACGACCCGCTGCGGATGATGCGCGCCGCCCGGTTCGCCTCGCAGGTGGGGATGACGCCCGACCCGGCCGCGCTCGCCGCCATGACGGCCATGTCCGACCGGCTGTCGATCGTGTCCGCGGAGCGCGTCCGCGACGAGCTCGTCAAGCTCCTGCTCGGCCGGGACCCCCGGGCCGGGCTCACCCTGCTCGTGGACACCGGGCTGGCCGAGCACGTGCTGCCGGAGCTGCCCGCGCTGCGGCTGGAGGTCGACGAGCACCACCGCCACAAGGACGTCTACGAGCACACCCTCACGGTGCTCGAGCAGGCGATCGCCCTCGAGGGCGACCACCGCGACCCGGACGCCGTCGTGCCCGGGCCGGACCTGGTGCTCCGTCTCGCGGCGCTCATGCACGACGTCGGCAAGCCGGGGACGCGCCGCTTCGAGCCCGGCGGCGGGGTGAGCTTCCACCACCACGAGGTGGTCGGCGCCAAGCTCACGGCCGCCCGGCTCCGCGCCCTCCGCTTCGACAAGCAGACCGTCAAGGACGTGTCGCGCCTGGTCGAGCTCCACCTCCGCTTCCACGGCTACGGCGACGGGGTGTGGACGGACTCCGCGGTGCGGCGCTACGTCACCGACGCCGGCCCGCTGCTGCAGCACCTGCACCGGCTCACCCGCTCGGACTCCACGACCCGCAACGCCCGCAAGGCGCAGCGGCTCCGGCTGGCCTACGACGACCTCGAGCGGCGCATCGCCGAGGTGCAGGCGCAGGAGTCTCTCAAGGCGGTCCGGCCCGACCTGGACGGGACGGCCATCATGCGGCTGCTCGACCTTGCCCCCGGCCCCCTGGTGGGCAGGGCCTACACCCACATGCTCGCGGTGCGGATGGACCAGGGGCCTCTCCCGCCGGAGGCCGCCGAGGCCGAGCTGCGCCGCTGGTGGGCCGAGCAGCCGGAGTCCCGGGCCTAGGTCTGCCCGGCCGCTCGTCCTCTGCATCCCGCGACGCTCCCGCACCGGACGGTGCGGCCCCCGGGCCACACCGGGGGGTCTGTGGACGGGCGGGCGGGTCAGCCGGCTGTGGGCACAGCAGCGACCCCGTGCCTGGCGGCCCGGCGGCAGGCGCGCAGGTAGAGCACGGCCACGACCAGGTACAGCAGGGCGATGAAGGCGTACAGCGGCCGGGAGTAGCCGTCGTCCGGGACGACGAGCGCGCCCAGCGCCGCCGCGAGGATGAAGGCGGCGTTGAAGACCACGTCGTACAGCGAGAACGCCCGGCCGCGGAAGGACTCGTCGACCCCGCGCTGGACGTGGGTGTCCGCGGCGATCTTGACGACCTGGCCCGCCAGGCCGAGGACGAAGGCCCCTGCGGTGAGCGACCAGACGGCGACCCCGAGCGTGTAGAGCATCTCCACCGCGCAGGCGACGAGCAGCGCGAGCACCACCCACCGGTCGAGCCCGGCGAGGCGGGGACCGGGCCGCCCGGCACGCCAGCGCTCCAGGCGCGGCACGGCCGACGGCGTGAGGACGGCCGCGAGCAGGGCGCCGCCCGCCGCGGCCCCGCCGGCCAGGGCGAGCACCCCGAGACCGGACTGCGCGTCGTCGGCCAGGTAGCCCCGGGCGAGCAGGAACGTGGCGATGACGGACAGGCCGTAGGCGAAGCGGTGGGCACCGATCACCCCGATCGCGTCGCGGGGACCGGGCCGGTGCCAGACGTGCGACGCCCCCTCGCGCAGGCCCTGGACGACCGCGCGCAGCGCCTGCGCGGCGCTGGCCCCGGTCCGCTCGTCCGGCCCGAGCGCGCCGCGCCCGATCCGCAGCGCCAGCACCGACGACGTGCCGAACAGCACGGCCGCGGTGGCGATCACGGTCGCGTCGGTGGCGGGTCCGGCGCCGAGCAGGAAGCGGATGCCGAAGCCCAGCCCGAAGCCCGCACCGAACGCCCCGGTCCCCACGGTCGGGGTGATGGCGTTGGCCGTGACCAGCAACGAGCGGTCGACGGTCTTGGGCAGCGCCGCCCCGAGCCCGGCGAGGATGAAGCGGTTGACCGTCAGCGCCGCGAGGACCAGGGCGTACAGACCGACGAGCAGCCCGCCGCCGAACTCGCCGCCGCTGGCCAGCACCAGCGCGGCCACGGCCGCGGCGAGCACCACCCGGACGAGGTTGCTCAGCAGCAGGACGCGCTGGCGCGACCACCGGTCCAGCAGCACGCCCGCGAAGGGACCCACGAGCGTGAACGGCAGGACCGTCGCCGACAGGGCGCCCGCCACCAGGGGGGCGGTCGCGGTCTCGGTCGGGCTGAAGAGGATGTAGCTGGCCAGGCCGGCCTGGAACGCCCCGTCGCCCACCTGGCTGCTCACCCGGACGGCGAGCAGGCGGCGGTACGCCCCCTGCCGCAGCACCGCACCGAACCCCGGGCCGCGCCCGCCCGCGGCCCCGTCGGCCCCGTGAGCCCCGTGAGCCCCGTGAGCCCCGTGAGCCCCGTGAGCCCCGTGAGCCCCGTGAGCCCCGTCGGCCCCGACGTGCGTGCCGGGCCTCGACGTCACGCGTCCACCTGCTCGTCCGCGGGCAGACCGGCGGTGCCGGCGTCGCGGAACGTCCACCAGCGGTACGCGCAGTAGTTGAGCACCGCGTTCGTCGCCGCGGACAGGACCCGTGCAGGGAGCAGGGGCAGCCCCAGCTCGACGAGCAGCGTGACGCCGAAGACGACGAGGACGTAGTCCGCGGCCACCTGCGGCAGGAACCGCCCCAGCTGCCCGCCGGCGTGCCCGTGGGCCGCGTCGAAGGCGAACCACCGGTTGAGGCAGAAGTTCAGCGCGTACGTGAGGACGAACGCGATCGTCACGCTGGCCTGGTACGGCAGCGGCGTGAGGGCGTCCATCAGGGCGAGGACCGTGAGGTCGAACGTCAGGCCGACCGCGGAGAAGAACAGGAACCGGGTCAGGGAGTGCCGGTAGACCCGGGCCGGCCAGGAGCCGCGGGGCTCCTGGCCGGCGACGGGGCTCACTCGCCGGCGATGAACGCCTCGAGCGCGAGGCGCCCGGGGCCGTCCGGCATCTGCACCGGCGGGGACTTCATGAAGTACGCGCTGGCCGCCTCGACCGGGCCGCCGAGGCCGCGGTCGAGGGCGATCTTGGCGGCGCGGACGGCGTCGATGATGACGCCGGCCGAGTTCGGGGAGTCCCAGACCTCGAGCTTGTACTCCAGGTTGAGCGGCACGTCGCCGAACGCACGGCCCTCGAGGCGGACGTAGGCCCACTTGCGGTCGTCGAGCCACTGCACGTAGTCGCTCGGGCCGATGTGGACGTTCCGGGCGCCGAGGTCGTGGTCGACGTTGCTGGTCACGGCCTGGGTCTTGGAGACCTTCTTGGACTCCAGCCGGTCGCGCTCGAGCATGTTCTTGAAGTCCATGTTGCCGCCGACGTTGAGCTGGTACGTCCGGTCCAGGACGACGCCGCGCTCCTGGAACAGCCGGGCGAGCACGCGGTGGGTGATGGTGGCGCCGACCTGGCTCTTGATGTCGTCGCCGACGATCGGCACGCCGGCCTCGGTGAACCTGGCCGCCCACTCCGGGTCGGAGGCGATGAACACGGGCAGGGCGTTGACGAAGGCGACGCCGGCGTCGATGGCGCACTGGGCGTAGAACTTGGCCGCGTCCTCGGAGCCGACGGGCAGGTAGCAGACGAGCACGTCGGCGCGGGCCTCGCGCAGGGCGGCGACGACGTCGACCGCCTCCGCGTCGGACTCCTCGATGGTCTCGCGGTAGTACTTGCCGAGACCGTCCAGCGTGTGGCCGCGCTGCACCGGGACGCCGAGCGGGGGCACGTCGCAGAACGTGATGGTGTTGTTCTCGCTGGCGGCGATCGCCTCGGACAGGTCGAAGCCGACCTTCTTGGCGTCGACGTCGAACGCGGCCACGAACTCCACGTCGCGGACGTGGTAGCCGCCCAGCTCGACGTGCATGAGCCCGGGGACCTCGGCGTCGGGGGCCGCGTCCTTGTAGTAGTGGACGCCCTGGACGAGGGACGAGGCGCAGTTGCCGACGCCGACGACGGCGAGACGGATGGGACCCATGCGGTGTTCTCCTGTTCGTGACCGGGAGCCCGGTCGTGGCTGGTGCGGTGAGGGTGGTGCGGTCTCTGCCCCGTGCAGGCGTGCTCAGCCGGTTCCGGGGGTGGTGTCCGCGCCGGCGCGCTCGGCGGCGAGGCGCGCCTCGGTCCAGCGCAGCTCGGACTCCACGGAGGCGACGCCCCGCTGGGCCCAGGCGCTGCGGTAGGGGTCGCGGGAGCCCGTCGGGTCCTCGCAGCCGCGGGCGGCCACGTCGTCCAGACGGTCCAGGAGCCGGACCCGGCGCTGCTCGAGCACGCGCAGGCGGTCGGCCGGGTCGAGCCGGGCGAAGAACGAGAAGCGGACGCCGAAGGCGTCGTCGTCGGACAGGCTCGCGCCGGGGTGGCCAAGGAGCTGCCGGAAGCGGGCGCGGCCGGGCTCGGTCACCCGGTAGACGACCTTGGTGGCCGTGGCCCGGGTGCCCTCGGCGGACACGTAGCCGTCCGCCTGGAGCCGGCGCAGCGTCGGGTAGAGCGTGCCGAAGCTAAGGGCGGCGCGCCACGGTCCGAGCAGCGCGGTGACGTGCTTGCGCAGGTGGTAGCCGTGCATCGGGGAGTCCTCGAGCACGCCGAGCACCGCGAGCTCGATGACGTCGGTGCGGCGGGGCACGACGACCTCCTCGGGGCGCTCGGCACGTGCGGCCTCCCGCACCGATGTATCGGGTCGATACGTCGTAGCGAGCCACGATAGGCGCAGCGTCGCCGGGGACGCCACCGGGCGCGGTCATACTGGCGGGGATGGCCGGAACCGACAGACCCCTGTTCCCCGACTCCTCGCGCGGCCCCGGCGGGCGCCGCTCGGTCCCCCGGGCGGGTGCCGCCGGACCCTCGCGGCCCGCTGCCCCGGGTCCCCGTGGCAGCGGCCCCGGCGGTGCTCCCGGCAGCGGTCCCCGCGGCGCGAC
>NZ_JBBEOI010000209.1 GCF_037860755.1 Aquipuribacter hungaricus
ACCCGGCTCCCTCCGCCGCGCCGGACGCCGCGCCGACGGTGGCCCCCGCCCCCGGCGGGGCCACGGCCCCCGCCGAGGTGGCCACGACGGCCGACGACGCCGTGCAGCTGTTCGTCCGCGGCACCGACCTGACCCTCAGCGCCGGCGGCGACGGCGGGGACACGGGCTCGCCCGTGCCCTCGGTGCCGGCCGTCGCGGGCCCGCTCCTCGAGGAGCTCACGACGCAGCTGGAGGAGTACGACGTCAACGGCTGGCGGCAGGAGGGCCGGACGACCGTCGTGTCGAGCGAGGTGCTGTCGCAGGACGCGACGGGCCAGGTGCTCCGCGTCTGCGTCGACTCCTCCGACGTCCGCGTCGTCGACGAGCAGGGCGTCCTCGTGCAGCCGACCGACGGGCTGCGCACCCGGCAGGCGGTGCAGCTCACCGTCCAGCAGACCGACGGTGCGTGGCAGGTGGTCCGCCGCGACTTCCCGGACGACCCGGACTGCTGACAGACCGGCGGCACCGCGCCCGCCGGCCCCGCGCAGGGCACGCAGGGACGCCCCCCGACCTCTCGGTCGGGGGGCGTCCTCGTCTGCCGGGTGCTGCCGTCAGGGGGCGAGGCGGGTGACCACCACGTCGTCCACCTCGACCGCGGCCGCGCCCGCCGTGGTGCCGGCCTTGACCGAGGACAGGAACAGCTGCCCCGGCCCAGCGACCCCGGGGACCGCGAGCGAGGTGGTCCACGCCTGCGGCTCCGCGGCGGCCGCCGGCCACACCTTGAGCATCACGGTGTCGCCCACGACCCGCAGCCGCAGCATCTGCGGGGCGGTGCTCACCTGCTGGGCGCCGGGCACGGTGGCCACCGTGGTCACGCCCCCGGCCTGCGCGCGCTGGACCGCGACGGCCCCGGTCCACGAGCTCAGCTCCACGCCCAGGCCGTCCTGGGGACGGTAGGCGTTGCGCCAGCCGCCGCTGCCCCGGGTGAAGACCGTGAGGTAGGAGCGCACCGACGTGTCGGTCCACCGGAACCTCAGGAGCGTGTCGGTGTCCCGCTCGCCGGGCAGGGCGAGCGTGGCGCGGGCGTAGGCACCCGACGTGCTGGTGAACGCGAGCCGGCCGGCGCCCGAGGCGACGGTCGCCGAGCCGTTCCCCGACGTGGTCTGCCACGGCGCGCCCCAGGGACCGTCGGCGCGGCCGAACGCGTCGGAGAAGACGACGGTCTGGCTGCTCGCGGTGGTCACCTGCAGCACGGCGCTGGCAGCGCCGCGGTTGCCCGCGGCGTCGACGGCGACGACCTGGTAGCCGTATGTCGTCGACGGCGAGAGCCCGGTGTCCGTGCGCCCCGTCGTCGCCGTGGTGCCGGGAAGCTCCGCGCCGTCCCGGAGGACGACGTAGCCGGCCACCCCGCGGTCGTCGGTGGCCGCGGTCCAGGCCAGGGTCGCCTGCGAGGCGGTGACGTCGCTCGCGGACAGCCCCTGCACCTGCGCCGGTGCCGTCGTGTCCTCCGGCACCACCACCGCGACGGGCGCCGACGTCGTGCTGTTGCCGGCGGCGTCGGCGGCCACCGCGGTGAGGACGTGCTCGCCCTCCGCCACGGCGGACCACGGCAGCTCGTACGGGGCCGTCGCGTCCTCGGCGACCTGCGCGCCGTCGACGAGGAGGCGCACCGAGACCACGCCGCGGTCGTCGTCGGCCTGTGCCCGCACGGTCACCGGCCCGAAGACCTCGGCTCCCGCGGCCGGCGAGGTGATGGCGACCGTGGGGTCGCTGGTGTCCGGCGGCCCCGTCCGCCCGGAGGCCCGGTAGTGGGCGTCCACGTCGGCCGGCGCGAGCACGCCGTCGTAGACGGCGACCTCGTCGATGTCACCGGAGTACCAGTCCGAGGACGGGCGGTCGGGCCAGGCACCCAGGTTGTCCCCGCCGACCCGCCAGAAGCCCTGGTAGGCCTGGTTGGCGGAGGTGGGGTTGCTCCCGACCAGCTGGTTGTCGACGTAGAGCCGCATGCCGCCGGGGCCCTGGGTGGCGACGACGTGGTGCCACTGCCCGTCGTTGTACGCGGCGTCGGACACCACGGTCGCGAACCCGTCCACGTACACCCCGAAGACCAGGCGGCCGTCGTCGCGCATGTAGACGTGCTTGTCGTAGGCGCCGCTGTTCCCCTCGGCCGCGTTGCCGAAGCCCACCAGCTTGCCACCGGTGGTCGTCGTCGTCCGGGTCCACAGCTCGGCGCTGTAGACGGTGGGCTGGGAGGAGCTGGTCGACCGGACGCCGGCGGGGGCGCCGCCGAAGCGTGCGGCGGTGCGGCCGGGCTCGAGGGCGCCCTCGACACCGAAGGTGACGGGCCCGGTGACGACGCCCTCCTCCTGCATGCCGGAGCTGTCCGCCGCCGTGGCCCCGCCGGCACCGTCGAGGCGCCAGTAGAAGCTCGGGCCGTCCTGGACGACCGAGGCGCCGTAGGCGTCGGTCGGCGCGGGCGGCAGGGCGGGGGTGCGCCCGGTGGCGGAGTAGTGGGCGGCGACCGACGAGGCGGGGAGCGCGGCGCCGTAGACCGCGACCTCGTCGATGCGTCCGGCGAAGAACGCCGACGGGGGCTGGTCGGGCCAGCCGCCGAGGCTGTCCCCGCCGATGCGCCAGACGCCCGGGTAGCCCTGGTTCTGGGCCTGGCCGTTGCGGCCGACGCGGACGCCGTCCACGTACAGGACCATCCCGCCGGGACCCTGGGTGCCGACGACGTGGTGCCAGGCGCCGTCGTTGAGGCCGGGGGCGGAGGCGATGGTGTGGGTGCCGCCGACGTAGACGCCGAAGACCAGGCGCCCGTCGCCGGTCATGTAGACCTGCTTGTCGTACTGGCCGCTGACCTGGGGGTTGCCGTTGAAGTCCAGGCCGCCGCGGCTGTCGCCGAAGCCGATGATCTTGCCGCCGGCGGTGCTCGTCGTGCTGAACCACGCCTCGACGGAGAACTGCGACGGCCCCTGGGCCATGACCTCGCTCGAGACGTACGTGCTCGCCCCGTCGAAGCGCACCGAGCGGTCGCCGTCGGCGGTGGCGCCCTCCTGCCCGAAGGCCGGAGCACCGAAGACGGTGCCGCCGTCCAGGCGGGGGGAGGCGTCGGACAGGGCCGGGCCGGCGGGCTCGCCGAGGCGCCAGTGCAGCGACGGCGAGTCGGCGGCGACGGCCGCCTGGTAGGCCGGGGCCTGGGCCAGAACGGTCACGGGCGCCGCCGTGGTGCGCGGGCTCACCCCGGTCCCGTTCTTCTCGGCGACCTCGACGGAGTAGGTCACCGAGGTCCCGGGGGCGAGCCCGGTGTCCTCGAAGCCCGCCACCGGCTGGCGCCAGAACAGCGAGTGCACGTCGGCGGTCGCGATCGGCGCGGTCGTGCCGCTGCGGTACAGCCGCACCACGAGGTCGACGTCGTCGTTGTCGGTCGGCGACTGCACGAACACGGACACCTTGCCGTCGCCCCGGGCGATGGCGCGGACGGCGGCGGGCTGGCTGGGGCGGGCCGTGGGCCCGGCCGGCGAGAAGCGCGTGAAGCCCTGCTGGGCGACGCCGTTGACGGTGGTGAACTCCCCGCCGACGAAGACCTGGGAGCCGTCGTTGGCGAGCGTGCGCGGGCCGAGGCCGCCGGCCGCCCCGCCGTTGGTGTTGGGGTACCAGGACTCGAGCGCGCCGTCGTCGGCGCCGCGGGCCAGGAGCTTGCGCGACAGCCCGCGGGACCAGCCGGTCTCGGTGAAGGCGTCGGGGTCGAAGGACCGGTCGCCGGAGCAGTCGTGGGCGTGGGACCCGGTGTAGAGGACGCCGTCGAGCAGGGTCACGCCCTGCGTGGCGCCCAGGCAGCGGCTGATCCACTTGGTCGTGCCGCCGGCGTGCTGGGCGGCGAAGGTGCCGTCGAAGCAGCCGCCGCCCGTGCCCTCGGCGGAGTAGTACGCCGTGGTGCTGTCGACCGCGATGTCGGTGGTCTCGACGATGCAGCCGGGGGTGCGGCGCGGGATGGCCTCCTGGGCCGCGGGCAGGGGAAGGACCTGGCCGGTGGTCGCGTCGACCACCGCGGCCGCCTGTTGGGCGGTGTCGCCGTTGACGGCGAGGAAGGCCCCGGCCAGGTAGAGGCGGTCGCCCTGGGGGGACACCGCGATGTCGTAGAGCACGTTGTCCGGGTTGGTCGTGAAGGGACGCAGCGCGCCCGAGGTCGCGTCGAGCGCCGCCACGCGGGAGCGGGTGGTGGTCCCGATCCTCGTGAAGTACCCGCCCACCCAGACGGTGGTGCCCTGGACGGCGATGCCCGAGACCCGGCCGTTGGCGGCGGGGGCCCAGGGCAGCAGCGCCCGGGTCGAGGCGGAGAAGGCGGCGAGCCGGTTGCGGGTCTGGCCGGCGATCGTCGTGAAGTCGCCGCCGACGTAGAGGCGGGACCCGTCGGGGCTGACGGTCAGGGACCGCACGGTGGCCGAGGCGTCGGGGTTGAAGCCCGTGATGAGGGCACCGGTCGCCGCGTCGAAGGCCGCGAGCCGGTTCCGCGTCGTCTGATTGGTCCCGGGGGCCGCGCCGGGCGGCCGGACCGCGGTGAAGTCACCCCCCACGTAGACCACGCCGCCCACGGCGGCGATGGCCCGCACCGTGCCGTTGGTCTGCCAGCTCGTGGCGGCGGCTCCCGGCACCGTCCCCTGCAGCGCCAGGGCGGGGGCGGCGAGCGCCGTCAGCCCCGCCGTGACGAGGACGGAGGCGAGCAGCAGGCTGATCGTGCGACGGACGTTGTCCATGGGTGCTCCAGCGGACCCGACGCGTGGTTCTCACCCTGCGTGAGACGCGACGGGGACGACGCTAACCACCCGGGCCGTCCCGCACGCAGCGTTTGCGCAACCCCGCCCCGCAGGCGTCCTGAGGGTCACCAGGTCGCACGCAGCGTGACCGCGGCCCGACGAGGGGCTCGCCCGGGCGCGCGGGCACTCCCTGCAGCGTCGTCACCCGGACGGCCCAGCGGCCTCCGGGGCGGGGATGTTCCCACCGCGGTCCCTCCGGCGTAGCAGATCGCGGACAGAGGCAGCGTGATGTCCGTCACTCCTGTTCCTACGCGGCGTGACGGGACGTGATCCAGGTCATAGCCCGCGGAGGTTTGACCGGCGGACCGACGAATCGAGGGAAACCGGAAGGTCAGACCCGGGATGGACGCCCCTCTAGCACCGGTCGGCGCCCTCGGACGGACGCCCGGCCGTCCGTACGCAGAGTGAGAACAGGACCCGACGCCCGTCCGACGCTGCTATGCGTCCTCGGCAGCCCTCTTGCCAGGTCTGACAGGCTGCGACCGCACCAGCCCGTTCACGCCCTGTCATGGACGTGCGGCCGAGACGGTGACCTGCGTCCACCGTCGGCCGCGGTCGTTCAAGGGGCCTGCTGGGGCACCGATACAGCCATGGACTCCCCGTCCACCTTGCCTCGAAGCCCGAGCCGGAACCGCAACGGAGTACCTCATGACCCCCGCCCCCGCCCCCAGACGTCTACGTCGCCTGATGGCCCCCGTCGTCGGCCTGATGCTCGTCGCGCCGCTCCTGCCCTCGACCGTCACCAGCGCCAGCGCCGCCACCAACCTCGTCGTGAACCCCGGCTTCGAGACCACGACCACCGGCTGGACAGCCCCCACCACCGGCACGCGGCTCCTGCGCTCGTCGGTCGTCAAGTCCGGCGCCGCCTCCGGCAAGGTCACCAACCGCACCAAGACCCCCCAGACCGTCGTCCTCAACGACGCCGCGAACACCGTCGGCTCCACCGTCGCCGGCGCCGCGGTCACCGCGACCGCGTGGGTGCAGACCGACGACCCCGGCACCTCGGTCGCGATCCGCCTCATGGAGTATGCCGGCAGCGAGCTCAAGGGCCAGGCCCGCGGCACCGCGTGGCTCGCCGGCACGGGCTGGCAGCAGGTGAGCGTCACCTACACGCCCGCCAGCTCCGGCTCCAACCTGGACCTCAACGTCCTCGGCTGGGACGTCGCGCCCGGCAAGAGCGTCCGCGTGGACGACGTCAGCGCGACCGTCGGCGGCTCCGCCTCCGTCCCGGCGCCCGCCCCCGCCCCAGCCCCTGCGCCGGACCCGGCCCCTGCTCCGGCGCCTGCTCCAGCCCCCGCCCCCGCTCCCGCCCCGGCGCCTG
>NZ_JBBEOI010000210.1 GCF_037860755.1 Aquipuribacter hungaricus
CGCGCCGCGCACCGGCGCCGGCACCGTCCGCGCCATGCGCGAGGGCGTCCTCGGGGGCTGCCGCACCGGTCGTCCCGGGCCCGCTCACGGCCTCGCCGCCGGGTGCTGTGACGGCTGGTCCGCGCGGGTGGTCGCCCGGTCGGGCGATCCCGTCGTCGGCTGCGGCGTCGATGTCCAGGGTGTCCGTCCTGTCTGCTGAGCGAGGTCCTCGTGCGTGCATCTTCCCGTCCCGCCGTCGCGGCAGCCGTGCTGCTCGCCGTGCTGGCGACGCTGCTCCCGGCCGCGTCGGCCACCAGCGCCACCACCGGCACGTTCTCGTCCCGCACCACGTGGGCGTGGTCCACGACCGACCTGGCCCCCACCACCGGCCCCGACCAGCGCGTCGACGCCGTCGTGGAGAAGGCGTCGAACGCCAAGCGCAACGGGGCCGTCGTGCTCAGGAGCTCCGGCGCCCACGACCGGATCGTCGTCAGCGTCTCCGGCACCCGCTACCAGGTGCGCAGCATGGCCGGCGGCCGCGAGCGGCTCGTCGTCGACGTCCCGCTGCAGGCCAGCAAGCGCCGTGACCTGCGCGTCGAGCTGCGCGGCAGCACCCTCACCTCGACGTCGGAGGGCCGGGTGCTGTCCAGCGTCACCGACCCGGTCTTCTCCGCCCACGCCGGCCGCGGCACGGGTGTCGCCGTCTGGCAGGACCGCGCCCGCACGGTGCTCGTGCACGACGCCGTGAGCACGTCGCTGCCGCCGGCCGAGCCGGTCCGGCCCGCCCCCGTCGACCCCGCTCCCGTCGACCCGGCCCCCGTCGACCCCGCCCCGGTCCAGCCGGCACCGGTCGACCCCGCACCCGTGCAGCCCGTGCCCGGCACCGGGCCGGTCGCCCCGGCCCCCTCGGGCACCTGGCGCTCCGGTGCCTCCGGCGCCGGCGTCCCCGACGGCCGGTTCGGCCGCTGGCGCGGGCGCGACGTCGAGATCGCGGGCACGTGGAACGACAACCTCGCCTCGCAGCCCTACCAGTGGAGCGTCCGTCCCGGCTTCGAGTACGGCAGCTGGCAGGGCGACCTCGACGTCGCCGTCGGCGGCATCTACAAGGACCGGGGCGAGACCTGGGCCGCCGCGGCCACCGGCGCCTACGACGCCCGCTGGCGCCTCACGCTGACCAACCTCCGCCAGGCCTGGGGCAGCCGCCCCGGGACGGTGTACGTCCGCTTCGCCCACGAGTTCAACGGCGAGTGGTACCCGTGGTCGGTCACCGGCTCCGAGACCGCGTCCTTCGTGGCGGCCTGGGAGCGCTTCCGGGCCATCCAGCTCGAGGTCGCCCCCCGCACCAAGCTCGTCTTCTGCCCCAACTCCGAGACGTCGGGCAGCAACCGCCTGGACTGGCGCCGCGCCTTCCCCGGCGCGGAGGACGTCGACGTCATGGCCGTGGACGTCTACAACCAGTACCCGTTCGTGCGCACGGCGCAGCAGTTCGAGAGCGCGGCCGCCCGGGTCGACGCCACCGGCGCACCGCTCGGCCTCGAGCAGCACCGGCGCTTCGCCCAGTCGGTCGGCCGCCCGTTCGCGGTCGCCGAGTGGTCGAGCAACGGGTCCATGGGCGACTCGCCCGTCTTCGTCGCCGAGCTCCACCGCTGGCTGTCCCGCCACGGCGGCACCGGCTCCGGACAGGTGCTCTACGAGATCCAGTTCAACGTCGCCGAGCACGACTCCGGCACGTTCCAGCTCTTCCCCGCCTCGCGCCAGCCGGCCGCCGCCGCGGAGTACGCCCGCCTCTGGTGAGGCCTGCGCGGCCGACCGCCGCCGCGGCCTCACCAGAGGTCCCGGTAGGCGGCGGCCGCGTCCGGCATGGCGGTGCGGGGGTGCAGGGCGAACTTGCCGTCGTCGAACTCCTCGACGTTGAACAGCACCTCGTAGACCAGCTGCCCCGGCCCCTCGCCGCCGTACCGGGCGAAGAAGCCGTGCATCTGCTCGACGAAGACGGCGGAGTCGCCCAGCTCGGAGTTGCTCGACCACTCCGGCACGGCGAACGGCAGCCCCACCTCGGCGGCGAACTCCGCGTGGCGCGCCAGGCCCCGGGGGGCGCCCCACCCGTCCACGGCGCCCAGCTCCTCCTCGAAGGCCTCGGGCGTGCTGACGAACGGGTACTGGTTGTAGTGGTCGACGGCGAGCAGGTCGACGGCGTCGGCGCCGGGGAACGTCTCGCGCCAGTCGGCGCCCGTGCCGACGCTCTGGCTGTTCGGGCAGAACACGAGGCGGGCGTCGGGCATGTGCTCCTGCTGCAGGCCGCGGTAGCGCCCCCACGCGGTCCGGAAGTCCGCGGCGGACGCGGCGTCGACCGACCAGTCGTACCAGTCGCCGTTCGCCTCGTGGGCGAACCGCACGAAGGTCGTCCCCGCCCCGGCGCGCAGCGCGGCCAGCGCCGTGAGGGACCCCGCCCACCGCTCGTCGTAGGCCCCGGCCGCGGCGTCGGACCAGCTCTCGCCAGGGCCCAGCGCACCGACGGCGATGTCCATCGCGCCGGTCCAGCCGGCCAGCGGGCCGTCGGGTTGGAGCTCGTACAGCGCCACGCTGGCGTCGGGGGTGTCGGCCCAGGTGCCCACCAGGTCGAGCTCGCGCCCGCGCCAGGCCGCGACCTCGCCGTCGGCGACGCGGCTGCCCGAGGCACCGGAGAGCCAGCGGCCGACGGTGCCGCCCGACGGCGCACCGTCCGACGGCGCGCCCGAGGGCATCCCGCCGCCGGAGGGCCGCCCGTCGGAGGAGCAGGCGGCCAGGGCAGGGGCGGTGAGCGCGAGCAGCGGGGCGGCGAGCAGCGTCCGCCGCCTCATGCGCCCTTCGCCCGGACGACCTCGGCGACGGTGCGCAGGATGACGACGATGTCGCCCCACAGCGACCAGTTCTCGATGTAGTAGTTGTCGTAGCGCGCCCGCAGCGCGATCGACGTCTCCCCGCCGCGCAGGCCGCTGACCTGCGCCATGCCCGTGAGCCCGACGGGGGCGCGGTGGCGGTGGTCGTAGGAGGGGTGCTCGAGCGCGAACTGCTCGGCGTACAGCGGGCGCTCCGGGCGGGGGCCGACGACGGTCATCTCCCCGCGCAGGATGTTCCAGAGCTGGGGCAGCTCGTCCAGGGAGGTGCGGCGCAGGAACCGGCCGACCGCGGTGATGCGGGGGTCACCGTGCGCGCTCCAAGCCGTCTCGCCGCCGGTGGGGTCGGCGGGGCGCATGGACCGGAACTTCAGCAGCTCGAAGGGCACGCCGTGCTGGCCGACGCGCTCCTGGCGGAACAGCACGCCCTGGCCCGTGGTGCGGACGGCGACGGCGCAGGCCAGGAGCACGGGCGACAGCAGGACGATCGCCAGGGCGCTGGCCACGACGTCGAAGACGCGCTTGGCGGCCGGCGCGAGGCCGTCGCTGCGGGGGCGGCTGACGCGGATGACGGGGATGGCGCCGATGTGGTCGCGGAAGCCCCGCACGCTCATGACCTCGTACAGCCGCGGGACGACGAACAGCGTGAGGCTGCTGGCGACGCGGGAGCGGAGGGCGGCGCTGACCAGGTTGTCGCGGGTCCCGCCGAAGGTGACGAGCAGGACGGTGACGTCGTGCGCGGCCACGACCTCGTCGAGGTCGGCGGTGGTGCCCAGGCGCGGGCAGCCCTGCTCGTCCAGTCCGGCGGAGGGACGGTCGTCCACGTAGCCCACGGGCGTGAGGCCCAGCTCGGCGTGGCGCGAGAGCAGGTCGACGGCCTCGCCGGCCACCTGCCCGCCGCCCACGACCAGGCAGCGGTGCACCACGCGGCCGGCGAGCCTCGCCCGGCGCACGACGGCGTAGGCGGCGGCCCGGCCGAGCAGCAGGGCGAGGGTCGCCCAGGCCGCGGCGGCCAGCACGGGGCCGGGCCGCTCGCCGCCCGGGACGAGGAGCACGAGGGCGACGACGGCCACGGCGCACAGGCGCGCGCCCAGCAGCGCGGGAAGGTCGTCGAGCAGGGACCACTGCAGGCGGGGCCGGTACAGGCCCTGGCTGGCGAAGACCGCCAGCGTGAGCAGCGTCGTCAGCCATGCCCACGAGGCGGCCTGGGGGGCCAGCGCCAGCGGGGCCGTCATCGCGACCACGTCGACGAGCAGCAGCATCATGGCGCTGCGCCGGGTCCGCAGGGCGCGGACGACCCCGAGGTCGTGGCGGCGGGGGGCGGCGGCGCGGCTGCTGCCGCGCTGGCCGGGGACGAGAGGGGTGCCGGCCGGGACGTGACCCGGGACGGCGTCCGGCTGGGCGGGCACGGTGCCGCGGGCCCGCCAGGGGGCTCCCGGCGTGCGTCGGACGCGCTCGGTGGTCGTCACGGTGTGCTCCCTCGTGTCCCCGGTCGCGGCGGCCCGGCCGCAGGCACGTGGGGCGACAGCGCGTCGTCCCACGACGTCGCTGCCGGAGCGGCCCACCGGCGCCGCGAGGGGGTCGCGGCGCCCCCGTCGCCGGGTGCGGGCCGCTGCCGACACTACGACACGGTCACGCTCCGGCGCAGGCCCTCCGCCCCGGTGGTCACCTGGGCAGAGCAGCGGGGTCAGACCCGGAGGGTGACGTCCATCATCGTCACGGCCCCGCCGGTGAGGTGGACGACGGGCTCCTCGCCCCGGTCGTCGAGCACCACGTCGAGCGCGCCGCCACGCTCGGACAGCTGCCAGGCGCGGAACGAGGACCGGCCCAGCTGGCGGCACCAGTACCCGGCGAGCGTGGCGTGCGCGGAGCCGGTGACGGGGTCCTCGTCGATGCCCAGGGCCGGGGCGAAGTACCGGCTGAGGACGTCCACCCCTCGGGCGGCCGCCGTCTCGTCCGCGGCCGCGGTGACGATCACGCCGCCCAGGGGCAGGGACGCGAGCTTGCGCAGGTTGAGGGTGACGTCGCGGAGGTCGACCGGGTCGACGAGGACCATGGCGTTGCGCTGCAGCGCCTCGGACTGCCCGGTGAAGCCGAGGAGCTCGTAGCTGAGGAAGCCCATCGCCTGGTCGAAGCCGTCGGGGGCCCGGGTGTCCACGAGCGGGACGACGGGCAGCGTGATCGTCACCTCGCCGGGCCGCCCGTCCGCCGCCAGCCAGCCCGACATGGTGCGGAACGTCATGGGACCGCTCTCCAGGCCCTGCTCGAGCAGCCAGTGGGCGGTGGCCAGGGTGGCGTGGCCGCAGAGCTCGACCTCGATGGACGGGGTGAACCAGCGCAGCCGGTACCGGGAGCCCCCGAGCGGCTCGACGAACGCGGTCTCCGACAGCGCGAACTCCGCGGCGACCTGCTGCATCCAGCGCGGCGACGGGGTCGGGGCGTCGGCGGGGAGCAGGACGACGGCCGCCGGGTTCCCGGCGAAGGCCCGGTCGGTGAACGCGTCGACGACGGCAGCCCTCATGGCGGCATCGTCACAGACCGCCTGCTGGTTGTCCCCCAGGGCACGCGGACGGTGACGACGCGCCGCGCGGGGAGGCCGGGTGGTGCGGTCGGGCGGCGTCAGCCGGTGAGGACGCGCACGGTGCTGCCGGTGCGGCCGGGCTCGACGTGGACCTGCCGGGGCAGCCGCTGCTGGAGCTCGCTGACGTGGCTGACCACGCCCACCATCCGACCGTGCTCCTGCAGCTCGTCGAGCACGTCCATCGCCCGGTCGAGGCTCTCCGGGTCCAGGGTGCCGAACCCCTCGTCGACGAAGAGCGCGTCGATCCGCGCGCCGCCGGCCTCGGCGGTGACGACGTCGGCCAGCCCGAGCGCCAGCGCCAGGGACGCGAGGAAGGTCTCCCCGCCCGACAGCGTCCCGGCCGGGCGGCGGCGCCCCGTCCACGCGTCGAGCACGGCGAGCCCGAGCCCGGCACGGCGGCGCCGGTCCTCCCCCTCCTCGACGTGGACGAGGGCGTAGCGGCCGTCGCTCATGCCGTGCAGGCGCAGGTTGGCGGCCTCGACGACGTGCTGCAGGTGGGCCGCCAGGACGTACGTCGACAGGGCGGTGCCCCTGTCGTTGGCGCCGCCGCACAGCTCGGCGAGCGCCCGGGTGGCCTCGGCCTCGGCGCGCAGCGGCCCGGTGGCCTCCTCCGCGCGCACGAGCCGGGGCACGTGGCGGCGCAGGCCGTCGCGGACCGTCGCC
>NZ_JBBEOI010000211.1 GCF_037860755.1 Aquipuribacter hungaricus
CGACCGGCTCCCGACCGGCGGCCACCCTGCCGCCGGTCCGCCCGCGGCCCGGGGGACTTTCGCCTCTGGCACCCCGCCCGGCACCGGGCCACGGTGGCGCATGGACAGCCCCCGCCCCCGCCCCGCACCCCGCCCGCGTCCGCCGTCGACCGCCGAGCACGCCAGGCCCACGGGCCACGCCGGGCCCACGGAACATGCCGGGACCGCCTCGCTGCCCGAGCACGAGTCCTGGGCGCTGCTCCGGGCGGCCCCGGTCGGGCGCCTGGCGGTGGTCGTCGACGGGGCGCCCGACGTCTTCCCCGTGAACCACCTCGTGGACCACGGGACGTTGGTGGTCAGGACGGCGGGGGGCTCCAAGCTCGCGGGCGCCCTCGGTCAGCCGGTCGCCTTCGAGGTCGACGGGTACGACGACGCCTCCGGCGAGGCGTGGAGCGTGGTCGTCCACGGTCTCGCCTCGGAGGTGGCACAGCTGCACGACGCCATCGACGCCTTCCTGCTGCCGTCGGTCAGCTGGCACGCCGGGCCGAAGCCGCACCTCCTGCGCGTCGTCCCGACCAGGGTCACGGGCCACCGCTTCCGCCGGGTGGCGACCGTCGGAGCGTGACGGACCGTCACGGCGCCCCGACGGTCTACGTGAGCTCGGACGGTGCCGCGCTGGGGGGCAGCTCGCGCGTGTCGACCAGCCTGCGGGCGACGACGCGCAGCTTGTCGTTCGTCGTGCGGCTGGCCCGCACGAGCAGCGCGAACGCCTGGCCGTCGTCCAGCCCGTAGCGCTCCATGAGCATCCCCTGGGCCTGGCCGATGACCAGGCGGGAGCTGACCGCCTCGCTCAGCTGCGCCTGCCGTCGGACGGAGGCGTACGCGATCGCGGCGTGCGAGGCGACCATGAGGCCCACGTGCTCGGACTCGTCGTCGAAGGCGTCGGCGGCGTGGGAGTACAGGTTGAGCGCGCCCAGGTCGTCCCCGCTGACGAACAGCTGCACCGAGAGCATGCCGCGGGCGCCGGCCTCCGCCGCGCGGGCGGCGAACAGCGGCCACCGCTGCTCGGTGGCCATGTCCGCGACGCGGACCGTCTCCTGCTCGTACGCGGCGTCCACGCACGGGCCCTCGCCGGTCTCTGCCTGGAGCTGGTCGACGGCGCGGGGGAGCGGCCCGGTGGCGGCCTCGGACACGATCCGCCGCCGGCCGAGCACGAGGCTGATGGAGGCCTCGTCGACCCCGGGGACGAGGGCCACGGCGGCCCCGACGATGCCGTCGAGCGTGGCCGCCGGGGTCCCGGAGCCTTCCAGCGTCCGTGCCACGCGGGTCAGCGCCTGCGCCAGCAGGTCCTGCCCGCGCGCCGCGCCGGTGTCCTGCAGGGACGCCTGGCCCCGCCGGGCCCGCCGGGTCAGGTCGCCGGACCCGTCCTGCCCGTTGCTCACGGGGTGCGGCTCACCCGACGGTCGCCCGCAGCGCCTCGGCGAGCTCGTCCGCCTCGGCGGGGCTCAGGGCGATGACGAGGCGTCCGCCGCCCTCCAGCGGCACCTTCATCAGCAGGCCGCGGTTCTCCTTGGTGACCTCGAGGTCACCGTCTCCGGTACGGGGCTTCATGGCAGCCATGGCTCTGTGCTCCTTCATAGGGCGGGGGGCGGACGGGCCCATGGGGCGGACCGTCGCCCCGGGGTCGGGTCGTCGCCGGTGCCGATCATCCTCCTGCCTGTGCCGGCGGGGGACAGGTGCGACCCCGAGGTCTGGGCGCCCGGCGGGGCTGGCCGAGCGGAGGAGGCCACGCTCAGGTTCCTCGTCGTCGCGCTGACGGTGGCGCTGGAGGACCGCGGGGCCGACCGGCCGGCGGTCCGCCTGGCGGCCGAGGTCACCGAGCGGTGGCCCGCCCACGGCCCGACCTCCCCGGCCCGCGTGTGACGGTGGCGTCGCGGGGTATGCCGGGCGTGCCGCCGGACGGGCCGGCGTGCACCCGCACGACCGCGGCCCGCCGGCGCCGAGGTGCGGCTCGTCGACCCCGACCGCGGCATGGAGGACATCGTGAGCGACATGCCAGGCGGCGGGCCCGGTCGGTCGTCACGCCCGTCGGACGCGCTCTTGCGGTGGGCGGCGCTCACCCTGGTCGGTGCAGGTGCGCTGTGCGCGGCCCTGGCCCTCAGCCCGACGGCGCTGCTGGTGGTCACGGGCTGCAGCGCTGTCTTCGTCGTCGCCGCCGGCTGCACCGGCGCGGGGGAGCGGCGGGCCCGGGGCGCCGGGCCGTGGCTGAGGTGGGTGGCCCTGGGTACCGCGGTGCTGGTCTCGGCCGTCGGCGTCCTCTCCGCCACCGGCTGGTGGGGGTCCCTGCTGTGGGCGGGGCTGCTCGGCGTCTGCTGGTGCCTCCTCGGTCGTCCGTCGTCGGGCCCGGCTGCACCGTCCGCAGCCAGGCCGTCAGCGCCTGCGACCGAGGGTGACCACCAGGCTGCGGCCCACGAGGCCGTCGGGCTGCACGAGGTGGTCGAGGACCCCGGCCGCCTGAGCGACGAGGACCTGCGCCGACGCTGGAGGAGCAGCTACCTGCAGGTGCGCGGGACGACCGACCCGGGCGCCGTGGCGCGCCTGGCACGGGCGCGCCAGGCGTACCTGGACGAGCTGCAGCGTCGCCACCCCGGGGAGTTCGAGGCCTGGCTGGGATCGGCGAGCAACGCCGCGAGGTACCTCGCCGGCGACGTCGCCTCGGTCACCAGGACCGACGACGGGCCGCCCTGGCCGTCGGCCCTGACCGACCGGGAGCCGGGGAGCGACGCGGCCTGACCGACCCCGGCAGCCACCGACGACGGTCCGGTCGTCGGCCTGTCGCCGCCCCGCACCGGCCGGGCGGGGGACCGACGAATGCGGGTGTCACCGCCACCGCCCCGCTCCGGCTACCGTCGAGGGGCCGATCGAGCCCTGCGACAGACCCAGGGCGAGACACCCTGGGCTGACGAGGCACACGAGTGCCGGTGGCCTCTGTCGACAGGAAGAAGAACGTGAAGATCGTCTACCACAGCTTCGGGGGGCGCTACTCCGACAACCCGCGGGCCCTGCACCAGCGCGCGCTGTCCCGCGAGGACCTCGACGCCGAGCACGTCTGGCTGGCCGCACCCCGGCACGCGGGCTCCTTCCCGGCCGGCACCGCCACCGTCCCCTGGGGCACCCCCGAGGCCCTGGCCGAGCTGCGGTCGGCCGACCTCGTCGTCGCCGACATCCACCTGCCGGCCTGGGACAAGCGACCCGGCACGACCTACCTGCAGACCTGGCACGGGACCCCCCTCAAGCGCATCCACCGCGACGCGCTCAGCCAGTTCGAGCTGGAGGAGGTGATGGCCCGCCTCGACGACGACATCGCGAGCTGGGACGTCCTGCTCGGGCCGAGCGAGGCGGGCGCCGACGCGCTGCGCGCCGCGTTCGGGTTCACCGGCCCCGTCCCGGTCACGGGGTACCCGCGCAACGACGCGCTGCTCGCCCCCGACGCGGCGGAGCGACGCGCCCGGGTGCGCGCCGAGCTGGGGATCGAGGACGGCCGCACCGCCGTGCTGTACGCGCCCACCTGGCGGGACGACGAGCGCCTGGAGGGGGCCGAGGGCTTCCGCCTCGGCCTGGACCCGGAGCGCTTCGCGGAGCGGCTGGGGGAGGAGCACGTGCTGCTGCTGCGTCTGCACCACCTGGCGCCCGACGCCCAGCGGGGCCAGGACGTGCCGGGGGTCATGGACGTGTCCGACCACCCCGACAACAACGACCTGTACCTCGCCGCCGACGTGCTGGTGACCGACTACTCCTCGGCGATGTTCGACTTCGCCCTCACGGGCAAGCCGGTCCTCGTGCTCGCCTACGACCTCGAGCACTACCGCGACGTGCTGCGCGGCTTCTACTTCGACCTGGACGAGATCACCCCCGGCCCGGTGCTGCGGACCTCCGAGGAGGCCATCGACGCCCTCGCCGACCTGGACGGGGTCCGGGCGGCGTACGAGGACCGCTACGAGCGGTTCCGGGACCGGTTCTGCCACGCCGAGGACGGTCGCGCCGCCGACCGCGTCCTCGACCTGGTGCTCCCCGCGCAGGGCACGGGCGCATGAGCGGCTCCCGCCACCTGCAGGCCGTCGTCCTCGCCGCCGGCCTGGGCACCCGGCTGACCCGCCCGCTGCCGAAGTCCCAGACCCAGCTGCGCGACGGGCGCACCATCATGCGCCAGCAGGTGGACAACCTGCGCTCCGTGCTCGGGACCGACGTGCGGATCGCCGTCGTGGTCGGGTTCAAGGCGACCGTGATCATGGAGGCCCACCCGGACCTGCGCTTCGCCTACAACGAGCTGTTCGACTCCACGAACACCTCCAAGAGCCTGCTGCGCGCGCTGGAGACGTCCCACCCCGGCGGTGTGCTGTGGATGAACGGCGACGTCGTCTTCGACCCGCGGGTCCTGCGGCACGTGCAGCCGTGGCTGGAGCGCGACGAGACCTTCGTCTGCGTGAACACCGAGGCCGTGGGCGACGAGGAGGTCAAGTACACGGTCGACGCCGCGGGCTTCGTCGACGAGCTGTCCAAGACGGTCGAGGGCGGCCTCGGCGAGGCGGTGGGCATCAACTACGTGAGCGCGGCCGACAAGGCCGTCCTGGTCGAGGAGCTGCGCGCCTGCGGCGACACCGACTACTTCGAGCGCGGCCTGGAGACGGCGATCGCCCGTCGCGGGACGCGCGTCGTCCCGGTGGACGTGTCGATGTTCGACGTCGTCGAGGTCGACTTCGAGGCGGACCTCACGCGCGCGAACCTCATCGCCCCCGGGCGTCTGCGCCTGGACCCGGTCGGCGAGCCCGGCGCGTAGGGGCCGGCGGTGGGTGGCGTGAGGGCACCGCTGACGGTCGCGGCGGTGCAGCCTGCCTGCACCGCCCTGGACCTGGCGCGCAACGCCCAGGCGCACGCCCGGGCGGTGCGAGACGCGGCGGCGCGGGTGGTCGTGTTCCCCGAGCTGTCCCTGACCGGCTACGAGCTGGCCGCCGACCCCGTGGCGCTCGACGACGCCGCGCTGGCGCCGCTCGTGGCGGCCTGCGCCGAGACCGGCTCCTCGGCCCTGGTCGGTGCTCCGGTGGCGCACGGGCACGGCGGCAGGGCGATCGCCATGCTGGCCGTCGACGGGGACGGGGTGCGGGTCGCCTACCGGAAGACGTGGCTCGGCGGCGACGAGGAGTCGGTCTTCACCGCCGGCGACGGGCCGACCGTGCTCGAGGTCGACGGCTGGCGGCTGGGGCTCGGCATCTGCAAGGACACGGGCGCCGCGCAGCACACGGCCGCCACCGCCGCGCTCGGGGTCGACGCCTACGTCGCCGGTCTGGTGCACCGGCCGGAGGACCTCGCCGAGCAGGAGGCCCGCGCCGTGGTCATCGCCCGCGCCTGCCGCGCCGCCGTCGTCTTCGCGAGCTTCGCCGGCCCCACCGGGGGCGGGTTCACCGAGACGGCCGGGTCGTCGGCCGTGTGGTCCCCGGACGGCGTCGCGGTCGCCCGCGCCGGGCGCGAGGTCGGCGGGAGGGCCCGGGCCACCCTGGTCTGAGCCCGCTCCGCGGCTGTCCTGCCAGGCTGCCGGCATGCGGATCGCGGTGCTCTCGGACGTGCACGGCAACCTGGCGGCGCTCGACCTGCCCACGGTCGCCGGCAACCACGAGCGGCAGCTGCTCACCCTGCCCCCGGAGGAGATGGGCGCCTCCGACCGGCTCGCGCACGGCACCCTCGACGAGCAGCAGCGGTCCTGGCTCGCCTCGCCCCCCGCGACGCTCGAGCCCGCCGAGGGGGTGCTGGCCTTCCACGGCACGCCGACCGACGACCTGGCGTATCTGCTGGACACCGTCGAGGCGGCCGGGGCCCGCCCGGCGACGGAGGCCGAGGTGCTCGACCGCCTCGGTCCCGCCGCCGACGGCTCGACGTGGTCGCTGCTGCTCTGCGGGCACACCCACCTGCAGCGCTCGGTGCGGCTGCCGCTGGGAGAGGGCCGCCCGCACCGCGGAGGGCCACGGCCGGCCCGACGTCGCCCGGGCGCTGCGCACCGGCCGCGCCTGACCCAAGTCGG
>NZ_JBBEOI010000212.1 GCF_037860755.1 Aquipuribacter hungaricus
GTCAGCCCGAGCGCGACCGCCTGCCCGAGCGTGACCGGCAGCCGGACCGCCAGCCCGAGCGCGACCGCCAGCCCGAGCGCCAGCCCGAGCGGGACCGGCAGCGCCCGGCCCGCGACCGCCAGCCCGAGCTGCCGGACGACCTGGACCTCGGCCCCGACCGTGACGGCCTGACCGACCGGGCCCAGGGCGACCGGTACGGCAGCGACTACGAGGACGACGAGCGCGGCGGCCGCCGTCGCCGCGGCCGCAACCGCCAGCGCGACAAGGCCGGCCGCCCGCTGGGCAGCCGCGAGCCCCGCGGCATGGACGAGCCCGAGGTCCGCGAGGACGACGTGCTCGTGCCCGTGGCCGGCATCGTCGAGATCCTCGAGTCCTACGCCTTCGTGCGGACCTCGGGCTACCTGCCCGGTCCGGCCGACGTGTACGTCTCGCTCGCCCAGGTCAAGAAGTACGGCCTGCGCAAGGGCGACGCGGTCGTCGGCCAGGTCAAGCAGGAGCGCCCCGGCGGCGACGAGCGGCGCGGCCGCTACAACGCCATCGTCCAGGTGGACTCCATCAACGGGCAGTCCGTCGACGAGGCGCGCACCCGCGACGAGTTCAGCAAGCTCACCCCGCTGTACCCGCAGGAGCGGCTGCGCCTGGAGACCGACCCGGGCGTGCTGAGCACCCGGATCATCGACCTGGTGTCGCCGATCGGGAAGGGCCAGCGCGGCCTCATCGTCTCCCCGCCCAAGGCCGGCAAGACCCTCGTGCTGCAGGCGATCGCCAACGCGATCAGCACGAACAACCCGGAGTGCCACCTCATGGTCGTCCTCGTGGACGAGCGTCCCGAGGAGGTCACCGACATGCAGCGCACGGTCAAGGGCGAGGTCATCGCCTCGACCTTCGACCGGCCGGCCGAGGACCACACGACGGTCGCCGAGCTCGCCATCGAGCGCGCCAAGCGCCTCGTCGAGCTCGGTCACGACGTGGTCGTCCTGCTGGACTCCATCACCCGGCTCGGCCGCGCCTACAACCTCGCCGCCCCGGCGAGCGGGCGCATCCTGTCCGGCGGCGTCGACTCCTCGGCGCTGTACCCGCCCAAGCGCTTCTTCGGGGCCGCCCGCAACATCGAGAACGGCGGCTCGCTGACCATCCTCGCCACGGCGCTGGTGGAGACCGGGTCCAAGATGGACGAGGTCATCTTCGAGGAGTTCAAGGGCACCGGGAACATGGAGCTGCGGCTGTCGCGCCACCTGGCCGACAAGCGGATCTACCCGGCCGTGGACGTCAACCCCTCCGGCACGCGCCGCGAGGAGGCCCTGCTGGCCCCCGACGAGCTGCGCATCATGTGGCAGCTTCGCCGGGTGCTCACCGCCCTGGACCCCCAGCAGGCGGTCGAGCTGCTCATGGACCGGCTCAAGAAGACCCGCAGCAACACGGAGTTCCTGCTCACGGTGGGCAAGACCACCCCCGGCGGGAACAGCCACGACGTCTAGAGCATTCATCTGGGTGCGCCACACTGGTGACGCCCAGGCCCCGGTTCACGTCGTACGCGGACGACCCGGCGGCCGCCTGACAGAGGAGAAGCCATGAAGCCCGACATCCACCCCGAGTACGTCGAGACCACCGTGACGTGCACGTGCGGCAGCACCTTCACCACGCGGAGCACCGCCACCTCCGGCGCCATCAGCGCCGACGTCTGCAGCCAGTGCCACCCGTTCTACACGGGCAAGCAGAAGCTGCTCGACACCGGTGGCCGCGTCGCCCGCTTCCAGAAGCGCTATGGCACCAAGACCGAGGCCGCCAAGTAGGACCCGGTCGACGGCGCCCGCCCGCACCCCGCGCAGGGGAGCGGACGGGCGCCGTCGTCGTGAGGGCACCGGGCCCCCACGGGCGCCGCCGGCAGAGCGGCCCAGACGAGGAGACGACGTGTTCGACGGGGTGAGACCGCTGCTCGACGAGCACTCCGAGGTCGAGGCTGCCCTGGCCGACCCCGGCGTCCACGCCGACCCCGCGCTGGCGCGCCGCCTCGCCCGCCGCTACGCCGTCCTCGGCAAGGTCGTCGCCGCGCACGAGGCGTGGCAGCAGGCGCAGGACGACCTGCTCACCGCGCGGGAGCTCGCCCCCCAGGACGCCGGCCTCCGCGAGGAGCTGCCCGGCCTGGAGCAGACCGCCGCGGAGACGGCCGACGCGCTGCGGCTGCTGCTCGTGCCCCGCGACCCCGACGACGACCGCGACGCCATCGTCGAGGTCCGCGCGGGCGAGGGCGGCACGGAGTCGGCCCTGTTCGCCGGCGAGCTCGTGCGGATGTACGAGCGGTGGGCGGAGCGGCACGGCTGGAAGACCCAGGTCATCGACGCCACGCTCGGGGACCTGGGCGGGGTCAAGAGCGCGACCCTGTCGCTGTCCGCGCCCGAGGGCGGCTACGGCGTGATGCGCCACGAGGCCGGCGTCCACCGGGTCCAGCGTGTGCCGGTCACGGAGTCCGCGGGGCGCGTCCACACCTCCGCGGTCGGAGTGCTCGTGCACCCGGAGGCCGAGGAGGTCGACGTCGACCTCGACCCCGCCGACGTGCGCGTGGACGTCTACCGCTCCTCCGGCCCCGGCGGGCAGAGCGTCAACACCACCGACTCCGCGGTCCGGGTGACGCACGTCCCCACCGGCACGGTCGCCATGTGCCAGAACGAGAAGTCGCAGCTGCAGAACCGCGAGCAGGCGATGCGGATCCTTCGGGCCCGGCTGCTGGCCCGCGCCCGGGCCGAGGCCGACGCGGACGCCTCCGCCGCCCGGGCCGCGCAGGTGCGCACCGTCGACCGCTCCGAGCGGGTACGGACGTACAACTTCGGCGAGAACCGGGTCGTCGACCACCGCAGCGGCTACAAGGCATACAACCTGGACACGGTGCTCGACGGCGACCTCGACGCGGTCGCCGAGAGCCTGGCCCGCATGCGCACCGATGCCTCGCTGGCCGAGCAGGCGGAGCACGCCGGGTGAGCGGGCAGGGGAGCCTGGTCGCCGACCTGGCCGGCGCCGTGGACCGGCTCGCCGCCGCCGGGGTGCCGACGCCGCGGACGGACGCCGAGCTGCTCGCCGCCCACGCCGCGGGCACGGACCGGGGCGGTCTGCAGCGCCTCGTCGTCATGCGCTCGGCCTGGCCGGAGGGGGCGCAGGAGCGCTTCGCCGACCTGGTCGCCGAGCGCGCCGACCGCGTCCCGCTGCAGCACCTCACCGGCCGCTCCGCCTTCCGAGGCCTGGAGCTGGCGGTCGGGCCGGGCGTGTTCCTGCCCCGCCCGGAGACCGAGCTGCTCGCCGGGCTCGCGGTCGCGGAGCTGGCGCGCCTGGTCGGAGCCGACCCCGGCGCGCGCGTCGACGAGCCCGTCGCCGTCGACCTGTGCACCGGCTCGGGCGCCGTCGCGCTCGCGGTCGTCGACGAGGTGCCGGCCGCGCGGGTCGGCGCCGTCGAGCTCGACCCCCTGGCGCACGCCTGGGCGGCGCGCAACGTCGAGGCGCTCGGCCACGGCCGCCTGGACCTGCAGCGCGGTGACGTCGCCGGGGCGCTGCACCTGCTGCCCGGGTTCGTCGGCGCCTGCCACGTCGTCACCGCCAACCCGCCGTACATCCCCGACGACCTGGTACCGGTGGACCCCGAGGTGGCCGAGCACGACCCGCCGACCGCGCTGTACGGCGGCCCCGACGGGCTGCGCGTGCTCCGGGTCTGCGTCTCGGTGGCCGCGCGGCTGCTGCTGCCCGGGGGGCTGCTCGTCCTCGAGCACGGCGAGCCGCAGTGCGACGGCGTCGCCGAGGTCCTCGCCGGCGCCGGCGGCTGGGAGGACGTCGCGCACCACCCCGACCTCACCGGCCGCCCCCGCCTGACCAGCGCCCGGCTCGCCCGCGGCTGAGCGCGGGGGTGCGAGACTGCCCGCCGTGAGCCGGACCTTCGACTGCGCCGTCCCCCGCGACCGCGAGCGCGGGCTCGCCGCCGCCGCCGCCGCGGTGGGCCGGGGCGCCCTGGTCGTCGTCCCCACCGACACCGTCTACGGCATCGGCTGCGACGCCTTCGACCCGCTGGCGGTCGACGCGCTGCTGCAGGCCAAGGGCCGCGGCCGGGACGCGCCGCCCCCGGTGCTCGTCGGCGACGTCGCCACGCTCGACGGCCTGGCGACCGGCGTGCCGACGTACTGCCGCCAGCTCGTCGAGGCGTTCTGGCCGGGCGGCCTCACCGTCGTCGTCACCGCGCAGCCCACCCTGGCGTGGGACCTGGGGGAGACCGGCGGCACCGTGGCGCTGCGCATGCCGCTGCACCCGGTGGCGCTGGAGCTGCTCGAGCGCACCGGCCCGCTCGCGGTGTCCAGCGCCAACACCACCGGCGACCCCGCCGCGCTGTCGTCGGACCAGGCGCGCGACATGCTCGGCGGGTCGGTGGCGGTGTACCTGGACGGCGGGCCCTGCCTGGACGACCTCGCCTCGACCATCGTCGACTGCACCGGCCCGGGCCCGGTCCTGCTGCGGGCGGGCGCCGTGCCGGAGGAGCTGCTGCGCGAGGTCGTGCCGCACGGCTGGGACGGCGAGGAGGAGGACGCGGCGGCGTACGCCCACCCCTCGCCGGAGCCCGAGCCCGAGCCCGGTCCCGGGGCCGACGGTGAGGCTGCCGGGAGGGCTGACCGCGCGGCCGACGGCCGCGACCTGCCGGGCGCGCCCCCCGCCCCCGACCCGTCGGGCTCGTGAGGGCCTACCTGCTGGTGATGGCCGTCGCGGCCGTCGTCACCTTCCTCACCACCTCGCCCGTGCGCGGGGTCGCGGTGAGGCTGCGGGCGCTCAGCCCGGTGCGCGACCGGGACGTGCACTCCACCCCGGTGCCGCGCCTGGGCGGCGTGGCCATCCTCGCCGGGTTCGCCGCCGCGCTCGGGCTCGCCTCCACGGTGCCCTTCCTCGCGGGCACGTTCGGCGAGGGGCTGAGCGGCCCGGTCGGGATCCTGCTCGCGGGCCTGGTCATCACCGTCGTCGGCGTGGTCGACGACCTGGTCGGCCTCGACGCCCTCACCAAGCTCGTCGGCCAGGCGCTCGCCGGCGTCGTCATGGCCACGTTCGGGGTGCAGCTGCTCGTCGTCCCGCTCGGCCCCGGGGGCATCGCCCTGCTGTCGGGGTGGGTGCTGACCGTCCTCACGGTGCTCGTCGTCGTGGTGACCGTCAACGCGGTGAACTTCGTCGACGGGCTCGACGGACTGGCGGCGGGCATCGTGGCCATCGCCGGGACCGCGTTCTTCGCCTACTCCTACCTGCTGTCGGTGCAGGCCAGCCCGGACGACCTGTCGAGCACCGCCTCGCTGGTCACCGCGGCCATGGTCGGGGCGTGCCTGGGCTTCCTGCCCCACAACCTGCACCCCGCCCGGATCTTCATGGGGGACTCGGGCGCGCTCCTGCTCGGCCTGCTGCTCGCCGCCTCGACGATCAGCCTCACCGGCAGCGTCGACCCCGCGGTGCTCACCTTCGGCGACCTCGCCCCGGCGTTCATGCCGCTGCTGCTGCCCTTCGCCGCGCTCGTGGTCCCGGTCGCCGACGTCGCCCTGGCGGTGGTGCGTCGGACCGCCGCGGGGCGCAGCCCGTTCGCCCCGGACAAGCAGCACCTGCACCACCGGATGCTCGAGATCGGCCACGGCCACCGGGCGGCCGTCGGCCTGCTCCACGCCTGGGTCGCCCTGCTCGCCTTCGGCGTGGTGGCGACCGCGTTCTTCCCCTGGCAGGAGGTGCTCGTCGTGGCCGCCGCCGTGCTCGTCGTCGTGGCCGTGCTCACCGTCGTGCCGCTGCTCGTGCGCCGGGTGTCCCGGCTGCCCGTCACCGAGGACGGCGGCATCGACGCCCCCGCCGTCACCACCACCCCCGAGGAGCCCCGATGACCGACAGCGCGCGCACCCCGTACGGCGAGCAGACCCCCGCGGCCGGGGGGACCGGGACGGCCGGGTCGACGGGCCGGGGCGGGCCCGGCGCCCCCGCCGGCCAGCCCGGCGGCGGGGAGGCG
>NZ_JBBEOI010000213.1 GCF_037860755.1 Aquipuribacter hungaricus
GTCCGACCGGCAGGTCCGGCGGGCACCGTCCGGTCCTCGGCGCGAGCCTGCGCACGCTCGAGGGCCGAGCGGAGCCGTCCGCCCTCCAGCAGCGCGTGGCCGAGCTGCTGGTCGGCGCGGTCCGCCCGACGGCGCTCCCCCGCCAGCTCGTGGCGGAGCGCGGCGACCTGGGCCTCGAGCTCGCTGACCCGCTCGTCCGCCGACGAGCCGGCGGGGCGGACCACGAAGCCGGCCTCCTCGAGCGCACGGACGCTCACCCGCCACTCGCGACCGTGGGCACCGTCGACCTTGTACGCCCGCAGCCCGCCGGCCCGGGCGCGCGACCGGAGGGCGGCGACCGGCACGGCGTACGTTCGTGACGCCTCGGCGAGCGTCAGGTGGACGTCGAGAGGCGCCGGGACGTCGACGGACGCGGCAGCGCCGACGGCGTGCTCACCGGTCATGGCGTCCCCCTCCTCTCCCGTGCTGTCGAGTGTGCGGCTGAGGGTCGGGGCGGCACCAGGGGCCCGCCCCGACCGATGGCACGGCCCCACCCAGCTGTTGCCGGGCGGGGCCGTGGGTCTGGGAGGTGGGTCAGGCGAGGCAGCCGCCGAGCGCGATGGTGCCGTCGATGGCCGCGATGCGGTCGAGGACCGCGGCGTACTGGGCCTGCAGGCCGGCGACCTTGGCCCTCTGGACAGTCACCGCGTCGCGGTTGACCTTCTTGGCGCTCTCCAGGGTCCGCAGGGTCGCGGACTCCGTGACGATCTTGGCGTCGAGCGCGTTGAGGTCGGTCTTGGCTGTGGTGAGCGCCGCCTCCTTATCGCTGATCTGCTGCGTGAGCGTGTTCAGCGAGGTCTGCAGCGGGGTGAGCTGGTTCTGCAGGGAGAGGATCGCGTTCTCGGCGGCGCTGATCGAGGTGTTGAGAGTGCCGAGCGCGGTGACGAGCTTGGCGACCTCGCCGTCGAGGCGGGCGACCTCGGCGGTCTCGGTGGTGACCGCGATGTTGGCGGCGGTGAGCGTGGCCTGGAGACCCGGCAGGGCGTCCTCGAGGGCCTTCAGCTCGCCCTGCTTGGCGGTGATCGCTGCCTTCGCGGCGTCAAGCCCCTCGGTGAGGCCGGGCAGGGACTCCTCGAGAGCGGCGATCTCCGCCTTCTTCATGGTGACAGCGCTGTTCGCGGCCGTCAGCGCCGTGCCAGCGGCGGACTGCGCGGCCTTGGCGTCACCCAGTGCCTCGGTAGCGCTGGTGACCTGCCCGTTGGCACCGGCGAGGCTGGTCTGCAGGCCCGACAGCTGCTGCTGCAGGTTGCTGCTCTCCTGCTGCTTGGCCGACAGGGCGGTGTTCAGGGTGGCGAGCTGGCCCTGGAGCTTGGTGAGGTCGCCGTTCAGCGCGGTGATCAGGGCGGTCCGGTTGGCGGCCTGCTGCTCGGCGGCGGCGATCTCCGCCTTCTTGGCGGTGATGAGGTCCTGCAGCTCCTTGGCTCGCGCGCCGCTGTTGTTGGCGAGGGCCTTGCGCTCCGCCTCGAGCTTCTCGAGCTGCGCCTTGAGCGCGGCCGCGTCGGCGACGGGCGCCGCGGTGGCGGCGGCGATCTCCTGCTTCTTGGCGGCGATCTGGAGGTCCGTGGTCGCGATGTCGCCCTGGAGCCCGACGATCTCCGCCTTGAGCGCCGGGAGCCTGGCGTCGATGGCGCCGATGCGCTGGGTCAGGGTCGTCACGCTCTCCTGGGCGAGGCGCAGGTTCTCCTCGGCCTTGACGACGGCGGCCGTGGCGGCGGCAGCGTTCGTGTCGGCGGTCTTGGCAGCGGTCTCCAGCGCAGGGAGCGCGCCGCGGGCGTCGGACAGCTTCTTGTCGGCCGCGTCGACCAGCTGCTGGGCCGCGTCGCCGGCACCGACGAGACCGGCGAGCTCCGTGGTGGCGGTCCCGATCGCGGCGACCTGCGCGTCGACCTTCGCCTGCGCCGCCGTCGCGGCGGTGGTCGCGCTGATGAGTCGGCTCGTGGCGGAGGTCAGCTCGGCCTCCCTGGTGGCGAGGCTGCTGACCGCTGCGGTCTTCTGCGTCTTCAGGCCGGTGAGCTCGGCCTCGGCGGCGGTCAGCTGTGTCTGCAGCGGCGTGATCTGGCCGACCAGCGTCGTCCTCTGGCCCTGGAGGGTCGTCAGCTCGGTGGTCGCGGCAGCGATGGCCGCGGTCATCGTCGCCTTGTCGGCCTCGAGCTTGGTGAGCGACATGGTCACCGTGTCGATCTGCCCGACGAGCGTCGCGTACTCGGCGTCGAGGGCGGCGATCTCCTTCTCGGCGGCGGTGATCTGCGCGGCAAGGGTGTTCTGTGTCGTCACCAGCGCGGCGCGCTCGGCGGTCAGCGTCGCGATCTGGGCGGCGTTCTGCTTGGCGGCGGCCTTGAGCAGGTTCGGCTGCGCGTTGCCACGGTGGGCCAGCTGGTTCGTCACGCCGTTGCAGATGCCGGCGGTGCCGGTGTTCGCGACGGCGACCGGTGCGGCGAAGGCGAGCAGGCCGGCGACGAGGCCGGGCAGGACGACGGCGGAGACGGCGCGACGGACAGGGGTGCGAGCGGACATGACGGAGCTCCTCGACGGTGGGGGTCCAGGCGCACGGGAGCGCCTGCTGACCGCGTCGGTTTCGCTGCTCGCTCCCCGGGGCCTAAAGCGACCAGTTGCTGGTCCCCGGATCAGTGCGTCACGGTCTGTCGTCGAGAACGGTACGAGCCCGGGGGCTGTCGTGGGAGCGGTTGTGGGCCGTCCGGGCGTTGAGATGAGGGATCTCAACGCCGTCCACGCTCAGCGGCCCGAGGCCTCCTGCGCAAGGCGGACCGCCGCGGCCCGGTCGGGTACCCGGAGCTTCTTGAGGACCGTCGAGATGTGCGTCCGGACGGTCACCTGCGCGACGAACAGCCGGGCGGCGATCTCCTCAGTGGACAGTCCCTCGGCCATGAGGTCGAGGATCTCCTGCTCGCGCGGGGTCAGCTGGGACGGCGACCGCTTGGGCCGCAGCGACAGCGGCCGCCGGGGCTCGGTCCTGAACTCGTCGACCACCTTGCGCACCAGCCACCGCGGCAGCGCCGCCTCGCCCGCCATCACCCCGCGCAGCGCGGGCGCGATGCGGTCGGGGTCCATGTCCTTGACGAGGTAGCCGGACGCCCCGGCACGCAGGGCGGCGAACAGGTCGTCGTCGTCGGTGGAGGCGGTGAGCATGACGACCACCACGCCCGGCAGGGCCTGGGTGATGTCGGCCGCGGCGAGGAGCCCGCTGCCGGGCATGCTGATGTCGAGCAGGCAGACGTCCGGGCGGTGCTCCGCCGCGGCGGCGAGGGCGCCCGACGCGGAGCCGGCCTCGGCCACGACCTCGCAGCCGCCGGCCTCCAGCGCCTCCCGCACCGTCTCGCGCGTCGGCGCGTGGTCGTCGGCGACGACGACCCTCAGCGGCGCGCTCATACCCAGCCCACCCGCACGGTCGTCCCCTCTCCGGGCGTCGAGCCCACGCTCAGCACCGCCCCGATGCCCTCGGCACGCTCCCTCATGCTCGTGAGTCCGAAGCTGCCGGGCCGCCCGGATGCCTCGGCGTCGAAGCCCGTGCCGTCGTCCTGCACCGTGAGCGACAGCGGCACCGCCTCGAGCCGCACGTCGACGCGCGAGGCCCGCCCGTGGCGGACGGCGTTGTGGAGGGCCTCGGTCGCGATCCGCAGCAGCGCCTCGGACATCGGGCCGTCGGCCTCGGCGTCGGGGTCGAGGGCTGCGACCACGGCGACGTCGTGCCGGCCCGCGAGCTCGTCGAGCGCCTGCTGGAGCACGACGGGGAACGGCTCGTCTCCGGCCCGGGTGAGCGCGGCGAGCGCCCGGCGCGACTCCTCGACCGCCCGGCCCGCCGCCGCCGCGATGCGTGCCACCGCCACGGTGTTGCCCGGGTCTGCGGTGAGCCGGCGCGACTGGGCGGAGATGTAGGACAGCTCCTGGACCACGCCGTCGTGGAGGTCGCGGGCGAGCCGTCGTCGGTCCTCGAGCACCGCGCTTCGCGAGCGCGCCTGCCAGAAGCTCGTGATCTCCTGGGCGGCCCCGACGAGCATGAACACGTAGAAGCCGAGGCGGAGCAGGTCGCCGGTGTAGACGTAGTCGCTGTACAGCGACGGGAACAGCAGGTAGTGCACCCGGGACGCCGACGCCAGCACGCAGCCGGCCGCCACCCAGCGCACGAGGGCGTCACCCGTCCGGTCGGCCTGCCTCGCGAAGGCGAGCGCTGCCAGGGCGTACAGCAGCGCACCGAGGCCCTGCGTGACGAGCACGAGAGGGTGGGCGACCAGCGACGGCCGGGTGCCGTCCGCCGTGAGGAACGGGTCCACGGCCGGCGGCAGGTGGTCGGCGAAGACGGCCCCGGTGCCCGCCGCGGTCCCGACGACCACGAGCAGGGCCACCGTGACGAGCGTCGCCGTCCGGCGGCCGACCCGACGGCGCACCGGCGTCCACGCAGCACCCGCGAGCAGCACGGTGCCCAGAAGCCGCACGGTCAGCGGTGCCCAGTGGCTGAGCTCCTCGTCCCGTCCCCGGGTGAGGGCCTCGGGCACCGCGGTGAGGACGAGGTTGGCCACCGCGACCACGCCCAGGGCGAGCATGAGCAGCAGCTCCTGCAGGCGCCCGTGCTGGGCGAAGCGCCCGAACACGAGGTAGAGCACGAGGAGGGCGACCACGGCGTTGGTCGTCTCGAGCATGACGTGCAGCGCGGGCGCCCGGTAGGCGAACCCCACGAACGGCAGGACCGCGACGGCCACCGTGAGGACCGCGGCGACCACCGCGGTACGGACCGCCAGGACGGCGGCGGGGCGCCGCACGGCCGGCGGGCTGCCCTCCCGCGGGGACGGGCGGGGGCGCCGGGCCACCGCCGCACGCTCCGTCGCGGCCACCCCCGGAGCGTAGGGCCGCCGCACCGGCCGGGACCGGTCTCTGGGCAGGCTGACCTGACGCGGACCTGACGCGCCCCGCCGCGGGTGCCAGCATGGCGGGCGATGACCCCCGACGACGCAGGCTTGCCACGCGACCGCACGCCCGACCCCGCACCCCGGCCGGACGCGGGCGGGCACGGCCCCGGCCACCTCGTCGGCGGCCGCTACGAGCTGGTCCGCAGCCTCGGCCGCGGGGGCATGGGCGTGGTGTGGCAGGCCCGCGACATCACGCTCGACCGCGCCGTCGCCGTGAAGGAGGTCACCTTCCCGCCCGGCCTGGACGAGCGGCAGCGCACCCTGCTGCGCGAGCGCACCCTGCGCGAGGCGCGGGCCGCCGCACGGATCCGCAGCGACGCCGCGGTCACGGTCTACGACGTGGTCGAGGAGGACGGGCGGCCGTGGATCGTCATGGAGCTGCTGCCCGCCCGGTCCCTGGCCGACGTCGTCCGCGAGGAGGGCCCGCTGGACGCCGGCGCCGCGGCGCGCGTGGGCCTCCGCCTGCTGGACGCGCTCGAGGCGGCGCACGCCGCGGGGGTGCTGCACCGGGACGTCAAGCCGGCCAACGTGCTCGTCGACGGCGCCGGGCGCGCGGTGCTCACGGACTTCGGCATCGCCTCGCTCGAGGGCGACAGCTCGCTGACCACCACCGGCACCGTCGTCGGCTCCCCCGGCTACGTGGCGCCCGAGCGAGGCCTCGGCCGCCCGCCGAGCGCGGCGTCCGACCTGTGGTCGCTCGGGGTCACCCTGGCCGCCGCGGTCCACGGCCGCCCGCCGTTCGAGAAGGACACCCCGCTGGCGACCATGGTCTCGGCCATGCAGGACCCGCTGCCCGAGGCCGTGGTCACCGGCCCGCTCGGCGAGGTCGTGGCCCGGCTGCTCGAGAAGGACCCAGCCCGGCGCCCTGACGTGGCCACGACGCGGAGCCTGCTCCTGGCGGCGGCCGCGGCCCCGGCGGGCCCGCGGACGGGGACCGCCACGACGACCGTGCTGCCCGCGGCGGCCGGCGGCCTCATGCCGCCCACCGCCGAGCGCACGCAGGCCCTGCCCCACGTGCC
>NZ_JBBEOI010000214.1 GCF_037860755.1 Aquipuribacter hungaricus
GGTCGCGCCCGGTGGCGGCGTCGTCGGGCCAGCCGAGGAAGCCGACGCGGCGGCGCCCCGCGGCCAGCGCGTGCGCCACCGCCAGCCCGGTCCCGTGGGCGCCGTCGACGTCCACCCAGTCGTGCGGCGGCTCGTCCTCGCCCCAGGGCCGGCCGAAGGCGCAGAACGTCAGCCCGGCGGCGGTGAGCCGGGCGGGCCTGCCGTCGTGGACGTTGGTCGCGGTGAGCACGACGGCGTCGGCGGCGCCGCTGCCCAGCAGGCCCTCGACGACGGCCAGCTCGGCCTCCTCGTCCGCCTGCTCGGGGTAGAGCACGACCCGGTTGCCGCTGCGCTCGCCGGCCTCGGCCAGGCCGTGGAAGAAGACGTCGAGCACCATGCCGGAGATGCCGTCCTGCGGCCGGTCGGCGCGCACCGCCACCGCCCCGGCACGGCGCGTGGCGAGCTGGCGGGCGGGCAGGGACGGCCGGTACCCGGTCTCGCGCACCGCCCGCAGCACCTTGTCCCGGGTGCCGGCGGCCAGGCGGTCGGGGCGGTGCAGCGCGTTGGACACCGTCTGCCGGGAGACACCGGCGCGCGCGGCGACCGTCTCCAGCGTCGGCAGCCCGCCGCCGGGGCGCAGCCCGCCAGGGGTCCGTCCGTCGGTCATCCGGGCCTCCTCGCTCGGACCTGGCAGCCGCCCGGAGGACGGGCTACGGTTTGAGCGCTCAACTTTGAGCGCTCAAAACATATCCCCCCGCGACGTCGCTGTCACCCCGGGGGATGGGAGAGGGTGGGACCGTGACCGAGGAGACCCCCGTCGAGGACGCCCGACCGGCCGGCCGGCAGCCGTGGCTGCACGACCTGGCGCTCGTGCTGTCCGCCCCCACCCAGGCGTGGTCGGCGGCCGACGGGCAGGTCCGGGCCGACGGCGTGCAGGGCTTCCACCACGCCGACCGGCGCTTCGTCTCCGCCTGCGTGGTGACCCTCGACGGCGAGGAGCCCGTGCCGGTGTCCGCCCACGACGACGGCGGCGACGCCCGGGTGTTCCTGTCGGTGCCCCGGGCGCTCGGCGACCGCGGGGCCGACCCGACCGTCCGCCTCGAGCGCCGCCGCGAGGTCCGCCCCGGGGCCGTCGTCGAGCGGCTGGCGCTGGTCTCGTCGGCCTCGCAGCCGGTCGCGTGCGTCCTCCGCGTCAGGGTCGCCGCCGACCTCGCCCCGCTCGACGCGGTCAAGGCGGGCATGCCCCCCGCGCCGGTGCCGCCGGTGCGCGCGGACGGGGACGGGGCGCTCTGGCAGGTCGAGGGCTTCCGCGGCACGCTGCGCGCCGAAGGCGCCCGGGTCGGGGTCGACGGCACGGACGTGGTCGTCGCCTGGGACCTCGTCGTCGCGCCTGGCGCCACCGAGGTCCGTGAGCTGAGCGCCGGCCTCGAGGACGCCGGCGCGGTGGTCGTCGCCCCCCGCCTGCCCGCGTCCTGGGGCCAGCTGCAGGTGGACAGCGCGGACCGCCGCCTGGCACCGGTGCTCGACCGGGCGCTGGCGGACCTGCGGCTGCTCCGCCTGGCGACCGCCGACGAGCCGGACGAGGAGTTCCTCGCCGCGGGCGCCCCCTGGTTCCTCACGCTCTTCGGCCGCGACTCGCTGTGGGCGGCGCGGATGCTGCTGCCGGTCACCACCGGCCTCGCGGCCTCGACGCTGCGCGTGCTCGCGGGCCGCCAGGGCACCGTGGTCGACGTCGGCACGGCCCAGCAGCCGGGCAAGATCCTCCACGAGGTGCGCGGCGCCGGCTTCTCCCTGGTCGACGAGACCGACCCCGCGGGGGTCGAGCGCTCCCTGCCGCCGGTCTACTACGGGACCATCGACGCCACCCCGCTGTGGGTGCTCACCCTGCACGACGCCTGGCGCTGGGGGCTGGCCGAGGACCAGGTGGAGGCTCTGCTGCCGGCCACCGAGCGTGCCCTGGCGTGGCTGGTCGAGCACGGCGACGCCGACGGCGACCACCTGCTGGAGTACGTCGACGCCTCCGGCCACGGGCTGTCGAACCAGGGATGGAAGGACTCCGGGGACGCCGTCCGCCGGGTCGACGGCTCCCTGGCGACCGCGCCCGTGGCCCTCGCCGAGGTGCAGGGCTACGCCTACGCCGCCGCTCGGGCGGGGGCGGACCTGCTCGAGGCGTTCGGCCACGGCGGCACCGACCGCTGGCGCGCCTGGGCCCAGCACCTGCGTGTGGAGTTCCACCGCCGGTTCTGGGTCGAGGACGCGCGGGGGCCGTTCCCGGCGATCGCCCTGGACGGCGACAAGCGCCCCGTGGTGTCGATGACGAGCAACGTCGGCCACCTCCTGGGGACCGGGCTGCTGTCGGTCGAGGAGGTCGACGTCGTCGCCCGGCGCCTGGCCGCCCCGGACATGCTGTCCGGCTTCGGCGTGCGGACGATGTCGGACCGGGCGGCCGGGTACTCCCCGACCGGGTACCACGTCGGCTCCGTGTGGCCCCACGACACCGCCATCTGCCTGGCGGGGCTCGCCGCCGAGGGCCGGGCGGAGGTGGCGCCGGTGGCGGAGGCGCTGCTGTCCACCCTGGACGCCTTCGGCGGCCGGCCCCCGGAGCTGTTCGCCGGCGACCCCCGCTCCACCCACCCCTCGCCCGTGCCCTACCCGGCGGCCTGCCGGCCCCAGGCGTGGTCCGCCGCCGCGGCGGTGTCGCTGCTCGGCTCGGTGACGGGGCTGTCGGCCGACGTGCCGTCCGGGTCGGTGACGAGCACGCCGGTCCAGCCGTGGGGCTACGGCGAGACCCGCGTCACCGGTCTCGCCGCCGCCGGCCGCCCGGTCGACCTGCACGTGGACGCGGCCGGGCGGAGCACGCTCGGCTGGTGACGCCGGTCCGGCGGCCTAGAACGGCAGACCGGTGGCGCCGGGCGGCACGACGAGCAGCCCGACGACCCGGCCGTCGTGGTCGACGGCGACCCGGCCCGCCCACGTGCCCGCCTCGCAGCGCAGCAGCGTGCGCCCGACGACGACGCCGAGCACCTGCTCGGCGTCCTCCAGCGGGGTGCCGTCCGGCTCGGGCAGGTGGGCCACGGTGCCCTCGGTCCGCTCGAGCCGGCCGGTCTCGGCCACCGCGGCCGCCCAGGTGCCCCGCAGCACGTCGTCGTCGAGCTCCGCGGCCGTCGCCGGGGTCATCAGCCCCCGCAGCTCGGCCGTGCTGCCGTCGTCGAGCAGGCGGAAGGCGCGCCCGGTGAGGGCGACGACGTCGGCGGCGGTCGTGCGGGTCATCGGTGCTCCTGTCCGGGGGTCGCGCGGCTGGCCGAACCGCTTGAACGCGGCCTGCCGGGAGACGCCGAGCGCCTCGCCGACCTCGGCCCACGACCGTCCGGCGGCACGAGCCGCCCCGACGGCGTCACGGACCTCGGCCTGCGCCGTCTCCAGCGCGCGGCGGGCCTCGGCGAGGCGCCGGAGTGCCTCAGCCGGGCTGCCGGTCGCGCCGGGCACGGTCGGCCACGGGCCACAGGACGCCGGCGAAGATGAAGCCGACCGCCCAGGACGGCGAGGCGCCCACGAGCAGGTACGAGGCCGCCCCCAGGGCGACCGCGGCCGCCGCGCAGCCGGCGTAGTGCAGCGGCGGGACGGCGGCGAGGGGCCGGCCCTGGCCCATGGCCCCGAACAGCAGCATCACCCACAGCGACAGGGCGAGGACGGCGCCGACGACGTAGCCGGCCCAGCCGTCGTCGCTGACCAGGCCGACCGCGACGGACACCGCGGCGGCCACGAGGAGGTAGGGGAGCACCCGCATGCGGCCAGGGTGCTCCCCTCCCTCCGGGGTGTCAACCTAGGTTGACGATGTCCTCGCAGCAGCGGTGCGGGTGCTCTCGCTCGAACGGGACGACGGTGCCGCCCGCCGCGGGCTGCACGAGCAGGGTGACGCGGCCCGCCGCCACCCGGGGCCGGACGAACCCCCGGGTGTCGACGACGGTGTCCCCGTCGTGCGGGAGCCCGCCGACGACGACCACCTGGTCGACGGCCGACCGGGCGAGGACGTCGGCCACGGTGAGCCGGCCGACCAGGACCTCCGCCCCGTCGAAGTGCACGAGCCGGCCCGAGGTCTCCGTCGCCGCGGCGGCCAGCGCCACCCAGGCCCCGGTGAGGGAGGCCGTGTCCTCGCCGTGCGAGACGACGTCCGACAGCAGGGGGGCCGAGGCGACCACGGACCCCGACCCCGGCAGCGCGAGCGCCAGCGCGGCGACCACGGCACGCGTCCGCCGGGTCACGGTCTCCGGGTCGCTGCCGAGGCCCGCGTCGGGGACGACGCACGAGACGGCCGAGTGGGCCGGCGCGAGCCGGATCTCGTGGGTGGCCAGGACGGCGTGGGCGGCCGCCACGTCGCCCAGCTGGTCCCGGACCACCTCGCGCACGCGGTGCGCGAGGAGGTCCGCGTCGTCGTCGTGGGCGGACCAGCCGTCGACCCCGAGGACGAGCACGCCGCCCGTCATGCCGGCAGCACGAAGATCGGGTTGGTGTAGAACCACAGGTCCAGCCACGGGTCGGCGTCGCCGACGACGTCGATCGCCGGGCCCTCCGGGTCCAGGGCCGCCCCGAGGTAGCCGGGCTGGCTGCGGTTGGCGTCCGTGCCGCGCGCCCGCACGTAGAACGGCGCCTCGACGGCCCCGAGCGGCTGGACCAGCTCGATGGTCCCGGTCGTGCCGGAGGTGTCCCAGGACCGGACGACCTTGGTGTCCGGCGCGAGGAAGGTGTCGCGGTCGGCGGGGCCGGCCACGTCGATGCTGCCCTGCACCAGGTCGACGCGGTTGAGCACCGGCACGAAGTCGGCCCAGTTCGGCAGGTCCTGCAGCGTGAGCCGGATCGACAGCTCGAGCCGCGTGCCGCGCGGCACGACGACCTGCGAGCCGAGCGGGAACGCGGGGCCGCGGCCGCCCGCGCGCCGGACCACCATCTCGACGCCCTTGACCAGGCGCCCGTGGTCCACCCACACCCGCCCGTCGCGCAGGCCCTGCATGACCTGGCCGTACCCGGCCCGGTCGACGCCCACGTTGGTGCGCCCGTACTGGCCCGGCCAGAAGTCGCCGGCCGTCAGGTTCGGGCCGCCGGAGTAGACCGGGTCCTGGTAGAAGCCGTCGCGGGCGAAGTCGCTGCCCGGGCCGCGGGTGGACGTGGCGAGGTAGTTGGAGTGGCTGTCGGAGTTGACGGTGATCCACCAGGGCTTGCCCTCGGCGAGCAGGGAGTCCCAGAGACCGCCGACCGTGGCGGTCATCCAGTCGAAGCCGCCCCAGGTCCGGTAGGACTCCGGGGGGTAGGGGACGAACCTCGCCGGGTTGGTGCCGGCGTTGTCGTAGTAGCCGCGACCGGACGCGGCGCCGTCGGGCAGCCCCGCCGCCTGGTGGCCGGGGGCGCCCTCGAAGCCGACGGCGACGCGCGGGTCGGCGTCGCGCCAGGCGCGGATCTCGTGGGGGCTGTCGATGCCCTGGCGGGCGGGGTGGTTGGCGAAGAACAGGGCGCTCTCGACGCGGCGGGCGTCGACCTGCTGCCCGAGCCACTGCACGCCGGCCACCGCGAGCGCCTCGTCAGCGGTCGTCGGGTTGGCGCGGCCGTCGTAGCCCTGCTCGAACTGCTTGAGGACCGCGACCTCGTCCGGGCCCGGGGTGACGAAGACCGTGCCGTGCTCGGCCGAGGGGATGTTCCACTCCAGACCCTGGAAGATCAGGGTGCCGGGCAGGTCCTCGCGGGCGGCGACGATGTCCGGGTTGACCTTCTCGACCCCGACGCGGACGTGCTCGTTGCTGCCGTGGTCGGTGATGACGAGCCAGTCCAGGCCGTAGGCGCGGCCGTGCTGCGCCTGGTCGGCGACGGTGTAGAGCCCGTCCGAGCTGTACTGGGTGTGGATGTGGTGGTCGCCGGCGAGCCACCGGCGGACGGGCTGGCCCGGGCTGCGGCTCGCCCCGCCGGGGGCGGCGGCGGCGGGCAGCGCGGTGCCGGCGGTGCC
>NZ_JBBEOI010000215.1 GCF_037860755.1 Aquipuribacter hungaricus
GGCGGCGCGGTCGGCGGCAGGCCCGGGGCCGGCCCGGGCGGCGCGGTCGGCGGCGTCCTCCTCGGCCTCCACGCGGGCACGGCCGGCACGCTCGGCCGCGTCGGCGCGGACGATGGCCCAGATCGCTGCCCCGAACAGCAGGACCACCCCGACCGTGGGCAGCAGCCCCCGCACGACCTCGCCGAGCACGTCCACGTCAGGCCTCCGGGCGCAGCAGCGGGAACAGGATGGTCTCGCGGATGCCCACCCCGAGCAGGATCATCACGAGCCGGTCGACGCCGAGCCCGATGCCGCCGGTGGGGGGCATGCCGTGCTCGAGCGCCCGCAGGAAGTCCTCGTCCAGCTGCATGGCCTCGGGGTCGCCCCCGGCCGCGAGCAGCGACTGCGCCACGAGCCGCTCGCGCTGCAGCACCGGGTCGGCGAGCTCGGAGTAGGCCGGGCTCAGCTCGGACCCGGCGACCATGAGGTCCCAGGCCTCGGCCAGGCGCGGGTCGTCGCGGTGCTGGCGGGCGAGCGGGCGGACCTCGGCGGGGTAGTCCCGGACGAACGTCGGCTCCAGCAGCGTGTGCTCGACGAGCTTCTCGAACAGCTCCAGCACCACCTCGCCGGTGCCCCAGCCAGGCCGCAGCTCCACGCCGGTCCGGTCGGCGTGCCGGCGCAGCTCGTCGAGCCCGGTGTCGAGCGTGACCTGCTCGCCGAGGGCGCCGGACACCGCGTCGTGCACCGTCACGGTGCGCCAGGTGCCGAGCAGGTCGATCTCGCCGCCGCGGCCGTCGGGCACCACGGTGCGGCCGGTGGCCCGGGCGGCGTCCAGGACGAGCTCACGGACGAGCACGGCCATGGTGTCGTAGGAGCCGTACGCCTCGTAGGCCTCGAGCATCGTGAACTCGGGGCTGTGGGTGGAGTCGATGCCCTCGTTGCGGAACGTGCGGCCGATCTCGTACACCTTCTCCAGGCCGCCGACGATGCAGCGCTTGAGGTACAGCTCGGTGGCGATCCGCAGGCTCATCTGTACGTCGAGCGCGTTGAGGTGGGTGGTGAAGGGCCGGGCCGTGGCCCCGCCGTGCACCAGCTGCAGCACCGGCGTCTCCACCTCCAGGTACCCCAGGCGGTGGAACGTCTCGCGCAGGGACCGCAGGACGGTGGCCTTGGTGCGCACCACCTCGCGCGCCTCGGGGCGGACGACGAGGTCGACGTAGCGGCGGCGGACCCGGGTGTCCTCGGCGAGCTCCTTGTGCAGGGTCGGCAGCGGCCGCAGCGCCTTGGACGCCATCTGCCACGCGGTCGCCATGACCGACAACTCGCCGCGGCGGCTGCTCACCACGCGCCCGGTGACGGCGACCTGGTCGCCGAGGTCGACGTCGCGCTTCCACGCCTCGAGCCGCTCCGGGCCGACCTCGCCGAGGCTGAGCATGACCTGCAGCCGCTCGTCGCCCTCCTGCAGCGTGGCGAAGGCGAGCCGGCCGGTGCCGCGGACGAACATCACGCGCCCGGCGACGGAGACGACGTCCTCGGTCTCCTCGCCGTCGGCCAGGCCGGCCCACGCGGGCTCGGAGCGGACCTGCGCGAGGGAGCGGGTGCGCGGCACGACGACCGGGTAGGGCTCCTCGCCCGCGGCGAGCAGGCGCTCGCGCTTGGCCGCCCGGACGGCGACCTGCTCCTCGGGCCTGTCGTCGTGGACGTCGGCGCCGTTGGCCGCGCTGTCCGCACCCTGCTCTGCGCCGTCGCCCGCGGGGGTGGCCTCGGCCTGCTCGGTCGCGGCCGTGGCCGGGGTCTCGCTCACCGGTCCAGGATAGGGAGCCCCGCGCGGCGGCCGGACCGGGCACCATGGCCCGCGTGACGCCCCCCGCGCACCCGGACGACCGGCAGGCCACGTCCTTCGGCGCGGTCGCCGACGACTACGACCGGGTGCGGCCGGGCTACCCGGCCGAGGTGGTCCGCTGGGCGCTCGGCGCGCGGCCGCTGCAGACGGTCGACCTCGGCGCCGGCACGGGCGCGCTCACCCGCGTCCTGCTGGCCGAGGGGCACTCCGTCGTCGCCGTCGACCCCGACGAGCAGATGCTCGCGCGGCTGCGGGCCCGGTCCCCCGGCGTGACGGCGCTCGTCGGCACCGGGGAGGCGCTGCCGCTGCCCGACGCCTCGGCCGACGCGGTCCTCGTCGCGCAGGCCTGGCACTGGATGGACCCCGGGGCGGCGTCGGCCGAGCTCGTGCGCGTGGTGCGCCCGGGCGGTGCGGCGGTCCTGCTGTGGACCACCCGCGACCCTGACGACCCGCTGACCGCCGCCGTCCGGCAGGCCGTCGTGCGGCACGCGCCCGACCTGGCCGCCCGCGCGCAGGCCGACGGCAGCCCCCGTCCGGCGCGGGTGCCCGACGCCCGCTTCCGGCCCGACGGCACCACCCGGGCGGACACGACGGCGGTGCTGTCCGTGGCGGACCTGCTCACCCTGGTGGGCACCTGGTCCTACGTGGCGCTGTCGCCCGCGAGGGACGCCGTCCTCGCCGAGGTGGCGCAGGCCGCCCGTGCCGCCGTCGGCGCAGACGGGACCGTCCGGCTCTCCCAGCACGTCGAGGTCCACCGCTTCCGCCGCTCCTGAGGGCGCGCGCCCTGTGGCCTGGGTCACGATCGTGGGGCAGACTGCCGCGAGACGGGCACGACGGGCAGGGGACGACCCCCGGCCGGCACCAGGAGGGGGACCCATCGTGGACGACCACGGCGTCCCGACGCCCCGCGCCCCCGCGTGCGAGGTGGCGGTGCAGCGGGTCGGCACCCAGGTGGTCGTCCGGCTCTACGGGCACCTGGACGACCGCGCCGCCCCCCGGCTCGCCGAGGCGATGGGCGAGGTCGAGCAGATCGTCATCACCCGCGTCGTCGTCGACCTCGACGAGGTCGACGCCATCGAGGGTGCGGGCCTGGACTTCCTCGTCGGCCTGCACCGGCGCTGGAAGGTCCGCCTGCTCAACACCCCGAACCAGCTGCGCGGGCGCATCCCCCGCATGGCGAGCACCACCACCGCGGACTGAGCCGCACCGGCAGGACGGGGCTCGCGCCGCTCAGCCGGTCCAGTCGAGGCCGACGTCCAGCTGCGGCGAGGAGTGCGTGAGCGCCCCGACGGAGACGAAGTCGACGCCCGTGGCGGCCACCTCGGGGGCGCGGGCCAGGGTGAGACCGCCTGTGGCCTCGAGCAGGACGCGTCCCCCGGGGCCGTCGAGCTCGGCGACGAGCGCGCGCACCGCGGCCACGGTGCGGGCGAGGTCGTCGGGAGTCATGTTGTCGCACATGAGGAACCGGCCGCCGGCGCGGACGACGGCCAGCGCGACCTCGGTGCTCTCCACCTCCACCTCGACCGCGACGTCGGGGCTGGTGCTGCGGACCGCCCGGTAGGCGGCGACCACGGAACCGGCGGCCGCGGCGTGGTTGTCCTTGACCATGGCCACGTCGAACAGGCCGACCCGCTTGTTGGTGCCGCCGCCGCACCGCACGGCGTACTTCTCCCACGCGCGCAGCCCCGGCGTCGTCTTGCGGGTGTCGAGGACCTCCACGCCCGTGCCGGCGAGGACGTCGACCCAGGCGCGGGTGGCGGTCGCGACGCCGCAGGCCCGCCCGACGAGGTTGAGGCCGGTGCGCTCGGCGACGAGCAGGGTCCGGGTGGGCCCCGAGAGCCGGGCGAGCACGTCGCCCGCGGCGCCGTGGCTGCCGTCGGCGGCGAGCAGCTCGACGACGGGCGTCTCCTGGCCCAGGCGCCGGGCGGCGTCGGCGAGCAGCGGCACCCAGACGACCTGGCCTGCGACGGTCCCGGGCTCGCGCAGCCGGACCTCGACGACCGTGCGGGCGTCGGCGGGGACGGTGGCGGTGGTGGTCACGTCCGTGCCGGGGTCGCCGCCCAGGTCCTCGTCGAGGGCGGTCCGCACGAGCCGCGCCAGCACGTCGGCCGCCGGCCCGACGAGCCCGCCTGCCTGGTCCTGACCGCTCACGCGTCCTCCTGCTGCAGGTCGAGGGTGCCGTCCGGCAGGGCGCGGAGCAGCAGGTGGCGGCGCCAGGCCGGGTCCTCGCGGGGGAAGTCGCGGCGGACGTGGCCGCCGCGGGACTCGGTGCGCGCCCGGGCCGTCGTGGTGAGCGCGACCGCCAGGGTGTGGAGGTTGGCGGCCTCCCACTCGGGCCGGTCGACGCGGGCGCTGACCTCGTCGTGGTGGTGGGCGTCGGTGACGACGTCGGCGAGCGCGGTCGAGGCGGCGTCCAGGCCCTCCTCGTCCCGCAGCACGCCGGGGCCGGAGGACGCCGCGCGCTGCACCGCCGAGCGCGCGGTGGCCGGGACCAGCCCTGCCGGGCCCGGCCGCTCCTCGGTGGCCCCCGGCGACAGCTCGCCGGCGGCCAGCCGGGCGGCGATGTCGTCGGCCAGCCGCGCGGCGAAGACGAGCCCCTCGAGCAGGGAGTTGCTCGCGAGCCGGTTGGCGCCGTGCACCCCGGTGCAGGCGGTCTCGCCGACGGCGTAGAGCCCGTCGACGCTCGAGCGTCCCTGCAGGTCGGTCCGGACGCCGCCGGAGTGGTAGTGCTGGGCGGGTGCCACCGGCACCGGGTCGGCGGCCAGGTCGAAGCCGTGCTCGGCGAGGCGGCGCACGATGCTGGGGAAGCGGCGGGACAGGAAGTCGGCCCCCAGGTGCCGGGCGTCGAGCAGGACGTGGTCGGAGCCGGTGAGGCCCATCCGATCGACGATGCCGCGGGAGACGACGTCGCGGGGGGCGAGCTCGCCGCGCGGGTCGAGGTCGGGCATGAAGCGGTGGCCGGCCTCGTCGAGCAGCACGGCGCCCTCGCCGCGCAGCGCCTCGGAGATCAGGGGCTGCTGGCCGCGCGCGCCGCCGCCGAGCCACAGCACGGTGGGGTGGAACTGGACGAACTCCAGGTCGGCGAGCACCGCCCCGGCTCGCAGGGCGGCGGCGACGCCGTCCCCGGTGGCCTCGGGCGGGTTCGTCGTCGAGCGGTACACCTGGCCGATGCCGCCGCTGGCCAGCACCACGGCGCGGGCGGGCAGCTCCTGGGTGCCGTCGGGGCCGGCGACGAGGACGCCGCACGCGGCCCCCGCGGCGTCGGTGAGGACGTCGACGGCGAAGGTGTGCTCGAGCAGGCGGACGCGCTCGTCGGCGGTGACGCCCTCGAGCGCCGCCACCAGCGCGCGGGAGATCTCCTCGCCCGTGGCGTCGCCGCCGGCGTGGGCGATCCGGTCCGCGCCGTGGCCGCCCTCGCGGGTGAGCGCGAGGTCGCCGGCGGCGTCGAGGTCGAAGCGGGCCCCGAGCCGGACCAGGCCGCGCACCCGGCGGGGCCCGTCGTCGACGAGGACGCGCACCGCGGCGGGGTCGCACAGCCCGCCCCCTGCCGCGACCGTGTCCGCCAGGTGCGCGTCGGCGGAGTCCGTGGGGGCCAGGGCGGCCGCGATGCCGCCCTGCGCCCACCGGGTCGACCCGCTGGAGGCGACCGTCTTGGTGACGAGGGTGACGCCGAGGCCGAGCGCGGACAGCCGCAGCACCGCGGTGAGACCGGCGATGCCGGACCCGACGACGACGACGTCGGTGCGGGGCGCCGTGGTGCGGGCACCGGCGACGAGACGGACGGGCAGCGTGGTCACGGGACCTCCGGCTGGGGGTGGGACCGCGGGGCGGCGGTCCCGGACGGCGCAGGACCCGCGCCGGGGGCGACCTCGAGGTCGAGGGTGTCGATGAGCCGGGTGCCGCCGACCCGGGCGGCGAGCAGGAGCACCGCCGGCCCGGCGTGGTCGGTGGGCACCTCGCGGAGGTCGACGGGGTCGACGAGCACGCAGTACGACGGCTCGACGCCCGGCACGTCGAGGGCGGCGCGGGCGGCGGCGGCCACGTCGTCGGCCCCGGCACCGCGGGCG
>NZ_JBBEOI010000216.1 GCF_037860755.1 Aquipuribacter hungaricus
TGGCCGCCGGGCTGCTCGCCGCGACCGCGCTGCCGGGCCAGCGGGCCGGGCTGCCGCTCACGCTGCTGCTCCTGGCCGCTCTCGTGCTCCTCGTCCGCGCCCGCCGCGGCCGGCCCCGCGCCGCCCTGGACCGGGTGCTCCTGCTGCCCGCCGCCGGCCTGTCGCTCGTGCCGGCGCTGCGGGCCGAGCCCCTGCTCGTGGTCCTCGCGACCCTGACCGTCCTCGGGCTGCTCGCCGTGGTCGGCTTCGAGCGCACCCGCTGGGCGGGGCTCGTCGTGGCACCGGCGTTGCTCCCGGCGGCGGCCGTCCGCGGGACGGCGTGGCTGGTCAGCAAGCCCCCCGTCGACGTCCGCCGCCCCCGCCACACGGGCGCCTGGCTCGTCGGGGCCGGCTCCGCCGCGGTCGTCGTGGTCGTCCTCGTCGGGCTGCTCGCCTCGGCCGACGCCGCGTTCGCCAGGGTCGTCACCCTGCCGGTGCCGGACGGCCTGCCCGGCCGGCTGCTGCTCGGCGCCCTCGTCGCGGCCCTGCTGCTCGGCCTGGCCACGGCCGGGGCCCCGCCGTCGGCGGAGCGGTCGCGTCCGGGCCGTGCCGCCGCGGCGGTGGAGTGGGTGCTGCCGCTGCTCGGCGCGGACCTGGTGCTCGCGGTCTTCCTCGGGGTGCAGGGCGCGGTCCTGCTCGACCCGGAGGCGGCGCTCGCCGGCACGGGCGTCACCCCGGCGGCGTGGGCGCGGGAGGGGTTCGGGCAGCTGGTCGTCGTCACCGGCCTGGTCCTGCTCACGCTCGGCTGGGCGGTCCGCCGCAGCGACCCCGCGGTGCCCGTGCAGCGACGGCTCCTGCTCGGCGGGGGCGGGCTGCTCGCCGTCCTCGCCCTCGGTGTGGTGGCCGTCGCGGATGGCGCTGTACGCCGACCGGTTCGGCGGCACGACGCTGCGGCTCTACGTCGTCGTGTTCGAGCTGTGGCTGGCCCTGGTCGTCGTGCTCGTCGCGGCGGCCTGGCTCCGGGGCCGGGCCGAGGGGCTGCCGCGGGCCGTGCTCGCCACCGCGGCCTGGCTGCTCCTTGCGCTGGCCGCCGCAGGGCCGGACGCGGTGGTGGCCCGCTACGACGTCGACCGCCTGGCCCGGACCGGGCTCGTCGACACGGCCTACCTGGCCGGCCTGTCGGCCGACGCGGTGCCGGCGCTGCTCGCGCTGCCCGAGCCGGAGCGCTCGCAGGCGCTGGCCGGCCGGGAGCCGCACGACGACCCCTGGTGGGCGGTCAACGCCTCCCGGCTGCGGGCCGACGCGCTGCTGGGCTGAGCGCGAGCGGCACGTGCGGCACCGGCGACCGTCCGCGCAGGCCGGCGGCGGTCAACTCAGGCCGGCGGTCAGCGCAGGTCGGCGACCGTCAGGACGGGACGGTCGCCGGCTGCGGGTGGCGCAGCCCCGGGTGGCCGGCGGCGGCGAGGCGGGCGCGGACGGTCCGCCAGCTCAGCGCGACGCACGCCGCCACGAGCGGCCACGACAGCACCGCCTGGGCCAGCCCGAGCGCGACCACGGACCCGGACAGCCACAGCGCGCCGAAGACCACGGTCCGCAGGACGTACGTGCCCACCCACCACCACGAGGCCGCCGCGTAGGCCCGCCGCAGCACCGGGTCGCGTCGCCACCGGCCGCGCTGCCGCAGCGCGGCCCCGACCACGACGCCGAGCAGCGGCCGGCGCACCCACACCGAGACGGTCCAGACCAGCGCGGACACCACGTTGCTGAGCAGCCGGACGAGGAAGAAGTCCTCGGCCTGCCCGGTGCGGGCCGCGACCAGCGCCCCCACCAGCACCCCGGTGAGCCCCAGCAGCGCCGCGCGGGGCTGACGCCGGCGCAGCAGCCGCCACGCCGACACGAGCACGGCCACCCCGACCGCCGCGGCGATGGCGACCGTCAGCTCGCTGCCGCCCAGCAGCCACCCGGCCGCGAACCCGAGCGCGGGCAGCGTCGCGTCGACGGCACCGGACCGCCCGCCGAGCAGCTCGGGCAGCGACGGCTCGCGCGTCCCGACCCCCGGCTCCACCCCGCCATCATCCCAGCGACGGCTCAGCTGCTCTCGCGCACCACCAGCGTCGTGGGCAGGACCTCCTGCACCGGCTCGGTGCCGCCGTCGAGCCGGTCGAGCAGGAGCCGGGCCATCCGCCGGCCCATGAGCTCGCTCTCCTGGCGCACCGTGGTCAGCGGCGGCCGGGCCGTCGCGGCGGCGGGGATGTCGTCGAAGCCGACGACGGCCACGTCGTCGGGAACCCGGCGGCCCGCCGCGGCCAGCGCGTCGAGGGCGCCGAGAGCGCTGAGGTCGTTGGCGCAGAACACCGCGTCGAGGTCGGGGTGGCGGGCGAGGAGCTGCTCGGTCGCGGCGCGGCCCTCCTCCTCGCGGAACCGGCCGGGGGCGGTGAGGTCGTCGCCGTGGGGCAGGTCGGCCTCCCGCAGCGCCTGCCGCCAGCCCTCGGCGCGGTCGAACCCCGCGGCCATGTCCAGGTCGCCGGTGATCGTGGCCACGCACCGCCGGCCCCGCTCGAGCAGGTGCTCCACCGCGGCCCGGGCGCCGCCTACGGAGTCGGAGTCCACCCACGTGGTGTGCTCCGCCGGGCCGCGCGCGGGCATGCGCCCGGCGAAGACGACGCGGGCGCCCACGGCGTCGAGCTCCTCGGCCAGCCCCGGGTCGCTGTGGCCGTAGGCGAGCAGCAGGCCGTCCAGCCGGGTGGCGGCGAACTCCAGCAGCCGGCTGCGCTCGCTGGAGTCCGACACCAGGCTGAGCACGAGGGCGTGGTCGGAGCCGGTGAGCTCGTGGTGCATGCCACGGACCAGCTGGGCGAAGTACGGGTCGGTGAAGAGCCGGTCGTCGTCCTCGTTGACCGCGAACCCGACGAGCCCGCTCCTTCCGGTCACCAGGCTGCGGGCGGACAGGTTGGGCCGGTAGCCGAGCTGCGCCGCGGCGGCGCGGACGGAGGTGCTGGCGACCTGCGACACCTTGGGCGAGCCGGACAGGACCCTGCTCGCGGTGCCGCGGCTCACCCCGGCGGCCGCGGCCACCATCTCGAGCGTCACCCGTCCGGGCACCGTGTTCGCCATGGGGGCCAGTGTGCTGCTCGCGCGGGCACCGGCGGGGCGGGACGGGCTGGCAGGCTGCCCGCATGTCCCAGCTGCTGCACCAGGGGTGGACCGTCCGGCCGGACGGCGGGCCCGTCCCCGAGCACGTCCTGGCCGCCGGCCCCGTCCCGGCCACGGTCCCCGGGACCGTCCACACGGACCTGCTCGCCTCGGGCCTCGTCCCGGACCCGTACCTGGACGACCACGAGCGGCTGCTCGCCTGGGTCGGCCTGACGGACTGGGTGTACGAGACCACCGTGGTGCTGGGCCCGGTCGACGGGGACCGCCGCAGCCTGGTGTGGCACGGCCTGGACACCGTGGCCACCGTGCGCGTCGACGGCCACGTCGTGCTCGAGGCCGCCGACCAGCACCGCACCCACGTCCTGGACGTCACCGACGTGCTCGGCGAGGGAGAGCACGTGGTGCAGGTCCGCTTCGCCAGCGCGGTCCGCTACGCCGACGCCCAGCAGCAGGTCCTGGGCTCCCGCCCCCACGTCAACGACCACCCGTACAACGCGGTGCGGAAGATGGCGTGCAACTTCGGCTGGGACTGGGGCCCCGACCTGGTCACCGCGGGGATCTGGCGGCCCGTGGAGCTCGTCGACTGGTCGGTGGCCCGGGTGGCGGGCGTCCGGCCCACGACGACGCTCACGGCGGACGGCGGGCACCTCGAGGTGGCCGTCGACCTCGACCTGGCCCCTCAGGCCCTCGGGGTCCCCGGCGCCGACGGTCCTGAGCCCGACGCGCCGGCGGTCGTCCGCGTCTCCGTCGCCGCCGACCACCACCTCGGGCAGTCGGCCGCGACCCGGTTGGAGCCCGGCACGAGCACCGTGCGGCTCGGTCTCGACGTCCCCGGCGCCCTGCCCTGGTGGCCGCGCAGCCACGGCGAGCAGCCGCTGTCGGACCTCACGGTCGACGTCATGGTGGGCGACCGGGTGCTGTCCACCTGGACGGGGCGCGTGGGCTTCCGCGAGGTGGCCTGGGTCAGCGAGCCCGACGACCACGGCACGTCGTTCCGGCTGGTCGTCAACGGCGAGCCGGTGCTCGTGCGCGGGGTCAACTGGATCCCCGACGACGCGTTCCCGCACCGGGTCGACCGCGCCCGCTACGCCGAGCGGCTCGCCCAGGCCGTCGACGCCGGGTGCAACCTGGTCCGGGTGTGGGGCGGCGGGACCTACGAGGACGACGCGTTCTACGCGGAGTGCGACGAGCGCGGCCTCCTGGTCTGGCAGGACGTCCTATTCGCGTGCGCGTCCTACGCGGAGGAGGAGCCGCTGCGCTCGGAGGTGCTCGCCGAGGTGCGGGACAACGCCGCGCGGCTCGCGCACCACCCGAGCCTCGTGCTCTGGTGCGGCGGCAACGAGAACCTGTGGGGCTTCGTCGACTGGGACTGGGAGGCCCGCCTGGACGGCAAGACCTGGGGCGCCGGCTACGTCCACGACCTGCTGCCGGCGCTGCTCGCCGAGCTCGACCCCGCGCGGCCGTACGTCCCGGGGAGCCCCTTCTCGCCGAGGGGCCCCGGCGGCGAGGAGCGGCACCCCAACGACCCGGACCACGGCGCGATGCACGTCTGGGACGTGTGGAACGAGCGGGACTGGACGGCGTTCCGGGAGCACCGTCCCCGCTTCGCCGCGGAGTTCGGCTGGCAGGGCCCGCCCACCTGGTCGACCCTCGTGCGGGCCGTCAGCGACGACCCCCTGACGCCCGAGTCGCCCGGGATGCTCGTGCACCAGAAGGCCATGGAGGGCCAGCGCAAGCTCGAGCGCGGCCTGGTCCCGCACCTGCGGGTCCCCGACGGGATGCGGGACTGGCACTGGGCGATGTCGCTCAACCAGGCGCGCGCCGTCCGGACCGCGGTGGAGCACCTGCGCAGCCTCGCGCCGGTGTGCGCCGGCAGCGTCGTGTGGCAGCTCAACGACTGCTGGCCGGTGACCTCGTGGGCCGCGGTCGACGGGGACGGCCGCGCCAAGCCCACCCTGCACGCCCTGCGTCACGCCCACGCCGACCGGCTCGTCACCGTGCAGCCGCGTGACGGCGGGCTCGCGGCGGTGCTGGTCGGCGACAGCGCGGAGCCCTGGGAGGGGACCCTCGTGCTGCGGCGGCTCGCGCTGGACGGCACCGAGCTCGCCCGGCACGAGGAGCCGGTCGCCGTCGCGGCCCGCTCGGTGCTGTCCGTCGCCGTGCCCGCCGCGCTCGCGACACCGCAGGACCCGGCGGGGGAGGTGCTCGTCGTCGACGCCCCGGGCGCGCGCGGCTGGTGGACCTTCGTCGAGGACCGCGACCTCGCGCTGATGGTCGACGGCGCGCTCACCGGCACGGTCGAGCGCGCGCCCGACGGCTACACGGTCCGCGTCGAGGCGGCGGCCCTGGTCAAGGACGTCGCGCTGCTCGTCGACGTCGTCGACCCGGACGCGGTCGTCGACGACGGCCTGCTCACCCTGCTGCCGGGGGAGCGGGCGACGTTCCGCGTCCGGTGCCGCGAGCTGGAGGACCCGGAGGCCCTGCTGTCCCCGCACGTGCTCCGCAGCGTCAACCAGCTCGTCGGCCGCACGGTCGATCGGACCGCCGTCCCGTGAGCACCTGGGCGTTCGTCGGGGACTCCGTCACGGCCGCCCGGCGCGACCCCGCCTGCCCCGACGACCTGGGCCGCGGCTGGGTGGCCGACGTGGCCGGCCGGCTGCGCGCGGCGGACCCGGCGGCGCGCGTGCTCAACCTCGGCGTGTCCGGGGACAAGT
>NZ_JBBEOI010000217.1 GCF_037860755.1 Aquipuribacter hungaricus
GGGTCGAGGCCGAGCGCGTCGCCGCCGAGGAGGCCGCCCGCGTGGAGGCCGAGCGGGTCGCCGCGGAGGAGGCCGAGGCCGCCGAGGAGGCGCAGGAGGCCGCCGCCGCGTCCGCCGCCGACGACCGCCCCGTCGACCCCGGCTCGAACCGGGCGCTGGGCCTGGAGCTCATGCTCGCCTACGGCTTCGGCGAGGACCAGTGGTCCTGCCTGGACAGTCTGTGGCAGAAGGAGTCCGGCTGGAAGCACACCGCCGACAACCCCAGCTCCAGCGCCTACGGCATCCCGCAGGCCCTGCCCGGCAGCAAGATGTCGTCGGCCGGCTCGGACTGGGAGACCAACCCCGCCACCCAGATCCAGTGGGGCCTCGGCTACATCGACGGCCGCTACGGCAGCCCCTGCGCCGCCTGGTCCCACAGCAAGGCGAAGAACTGGTACTGAGCGACCGGCCTCCGGGCCGCTGCTCCCGCGAGCCGCTGGGCCGCTGAGCGACGAGGGCCCCGCACCGTCACGGTGCGGGGCCCTCGTGCGTGCTGGTGCCGTCCCTGGTGCGGCCCCCGGGTGGGGCCCGCGAGGCGGCTCAGCCCTGGCCGGTCGGCCCCGTCATCGTCGTCACGTCGAGGTAGGCGTCGAGCTGGGACTCCGTCAGGCGCTCGCCGTCGACATGGCCGAGCGCCACCACGGCCTCCTTGATCGTGATGCGCTCCTTGAGGGCGTGCTTGGCGACCTTGGCGGCCGCCTCGTAGCCGATCACCCGGTTGAGCGGGGTGACGATCGACGGCGAGGACTCCGCGAAGGCACGGCAGCGCTCGACGTCGGCCTCGATGCCCGCGACGCAGCGGTCGGCGAGCAGCCGGGACGCGTTGGCGAGCAGCCGGGCGGACTCCAGGACGTTGCGGGCCATGACGGGGATCTGCACGTTGAGCTCGAACGTGCCCGACGCACCCGCCCACGCCACGGCGGCGTCGTTGCCGACCACCTGCGAGCAGACCATGAGCGTGGCCTCCGGCAGGACCGGGTTGACCTTGCCCGGCATGATCGAGCTGCCGGGCTGGAGGTCGGGCAGCCGGATCTCGGCGAGGCCGGTCGTGGGGCCCGAGGACTTCCACCGCAGGTCGTTGCAGACCTTCGTGAGGCTGACCGCGACCGTGCGGAGCGCGCCGGAGGCCTCGACGAGCCCGTCGCGGGCGCCCTGCGCCTCGAAGTGGTCGCGCGCCTCGGTGACGGGCAGGCCGGTCTCGGCGGCGAGCCGCTCGACGACGGCGGCCGCGAACCCGGGCGGGGTGTTGATGCCCGTGCCGACGGCGGTGCCGCCGAGGGGGACCTCGGCCACGCGGGGCAGCGTCGCGACGACGCGCTCGACCCCGCGGCGGACCTGGGCCGCCCAGCCGGCGAACTCCTGGCCGAGGGTGACCGGGGTGGCGTCCATGAGGTGGGTGCGACCGGAGGTCACGACGTCGGCGAGCTCGGCGGCCTTGGCCTCGAGCGCCTCCGCGAGGTGCTCCAGCGCGGGGACGGTGTCCTGCGCCAGGGCCGACGTCGTCGCCACGTGCACCGAGGTCGGGAACACGTCGTTGCTGGACTGCGAGGCGTTGACGTGGTCGTTGGGGTGCACGTCGGAGCCGAGGTGGCGGGTCGCCAGGGTGGCGAGCACCTCGTTCATGTTCATGTTGCTCGAGGTGCCCGAGCCGGTCTGGAAGACGTCGACGGGGAACTCCGCGTCGAAGCGGCCAGACGGCGCGCCCTCGACCACCTCGTCGGCCGCCGCGGCGATCGCGTCCGCGACGGGCCGCTCGAGCACGCCGAGGTCGGCGTTGACCTGGGCGGCGGCCTTCTTGACCCGGGCGAGCGCGACGACGTGGGCGCGCTCCAGACCGGTGCCGCTGATGGGGAAGTTCTCGACGGCGCGCTGCGTCTGGGCGCGGTAGAGGGCCGCCGCGGGCACCCTCACCTCGCCCATCGTGTCGTGCTCGACGCGGAACTCTGGTTCGGCTGCGTGGGTCGTCATGCCCCCATCCTGGCCGCTCGGCGCCCCGCGCGTCGTGGCGGGGCGGGGCCGCGGGTGCCACGCTCGGACCCATGAGCAGGCACGCCGCCGACGACCCCGGGACCGCTGTCCGCCGCCTGGTCCGGTGGCTGGTGACCGGCTGGGTGCGGCCGGGGTGGCTGGTGCCGCTGCAGGGCGCGGCGATGGTCGGGCACCTGCTGCCCGGAGGGCCCGCGGTGCGGCTGCCGGCAGCGGTGCGGGCGGCCGGCGTGGTCGGCCTCGCGGGCGGCATCGCCCTGTCGACGGCGTCCGCCACGTCGCTGGGCAGCGAGCTCACCCCCGCGACGACGCCCCGCGAGGGCGCGCAGCTGAGGACGGAGGGCCCGTACGCGCTGAGCCGGCACCCGCTGTACGCCGGGCTGCTCGTCGCCTCGCTCGGCGCGGTGCTGCTGCGTGGCCGGCTGAGCACCGTCGTGTCCGCCGTCGGCCTCGCCGCCGTGCTGCACGTCAAGGCCCTCGAGGAGGACAGGGCGCTCGCCGGGCTGTTCGGCGAGCGCTACGAGGCCTACCGGGCCCGCGTGCCCCGGCTGCTGGGGCTGCCCGGCCGCTGAGTCCCGTCGCGGGGCCTGGTCGGTCCGCCCGGGCCCGGTGCGCGTGACGGGCCCGCCGGGGACGTGGACCTGGCCGGGTCAGCCGGCGGGGGGTGCGTCCGCGAGCTCGACGCCCTCGGCGTGGACCAGCTGCACGAGGCCGTCGGCCAGCGTGTACGTCGCGCCGACCACCCCGAGCCTGCCGGCGGAGACGGCCTCCCGGACCGCCTCGGACCGTTCGACGAGCTGGCGGGCGGTGGCGCGGACGTGCTCGCGGACGATGTCGTCGACGCCGGTCTCGCCGCGGTGCTCGGCGGCGAGGACGCTCGTGGTGACCCGCTCGACGATGTCCCGCACGAACCCGCCGGGGACGCTCCCGTCCTGCCGCGAGGTCAGCGCCGCCGACACCGCCCCGCAGGAGTCGTGCCCCAGGACGACGAGCAGCGGCACGCCGAGCACCGACGTCGCGAACTCCACCGAGCCCAGGACCGCCGTGTCCAGCGCGTGCCCCGCGGTGCGGACGACGAAGAGGTCGCCGAGACCGCGGTCGAAGACCAGCTCGGCCGCCACGCGGGAGTCCGAGCAGCCCAGGACCACGGCGAAGGGACGCTGGCCGGTGCTCACCCGGCGGCGCTGGGCGGCGTCGGCGTTCGGCCGCAGCGCCTCGTCGGCGGCGAAGCGGGCGTTGCCGGCGGCCAGCTCGGCCCAGGCGTCCCCGGGGGTGGCGGGCACGGGCGGCGTCGCGCCGGTCGCGTCGGTCGCGTCGGTCGCGTCGGTCACGCCGGTCACGGGTGCTCCTCGGTCGCTGCGGGCGGGGGCGTCAGGTCGGCGGCCCACGGCGGGTCGGCGCCGGGCCGTGAGCAGGTGATCGACGCGATGCCCGCCGCGTGCGCGAGCACGGTCGCCACGGTGCGCGTGTCGACTGCCCGCAGCGCCGCCCGGCGGGACGCCCCGAGCAGGCCGTGGCGGGCGAGGCCGTCCAGCAGGCCCGACATGAACGAGTCACCGGCGCCCACCGTGTCCACGACGCGGGTGGGCGGGCTGTCGACGTGGACGTGGCCGGCGGCGCCCAGCGCGTCGGCACCCCCCTCGCCCCGGGTGACGACGACGAGCGCGGCCCCGCGCATGAGCCACGAGCCCGCGACGTCGAGCGGGTCGACGCCTGGCCGCAGCCACTCCAGGTCCTCGTCGCTCACCTTGACCACGTCGGCGGTGCCCACGTAGGCGAGCACCTTGGCCAGCGCCACGTCCGGGTCGCCCATGAGCGCCGGGCGGGCGTTCGGGTCGTAGGACACCGTGGCGCGGTGGCGGGTGCGCGACAGCAGCCCCTCGACCACGGACGCCCCCGGCGCGAGGACCGCGGCGATCGACCCCGTGTGCACCACGTCGAAGCCCTCGGGCCCTGCGAGGGCGTCCAGGTCGACCGACGGCATCGAGGCGTCCAGGTCGAAGTCGTACGTGGCGACGCCGGCGGCGTCGAGGGTGGCGGTCGCGGTCGAGGTGCGCGCGGCGCCGGTGCTGCCCGGGACCAGGCGCACGCCCGAGGCGGCCAGGTGGTCGGTGACCAGGGCGCCGTCCTCGTCCTCGCCGACCCAGGTGAGCAGCTCGGCGCGGTGCCCGAGCCGGGACAGGCCCAGCGCGACGTTGGCGGGGCTGCCCCCGGGGTGGCGGCCGAGCGCCTCGCCGCCGGGACCGCGGACGACGTCGACCAGTGCCTCACCCACGACCAGAGCCCTCACCATGAGCGCAGGCTAGCCATCGGCGACCATGTGCACGTGAGCCATCCGGAGACGCCCGCGCCGACCAGCCCGGCAGACGGTCCTGCCACCCCGCCGCAGGCCGCCGGCAGCACCGCCGGGGGCCCGACCGGTGCCCCGCCGGCGCGCAGCCGGGGCAGGGGGACCGCGCGCGACATGGTCCTGAGCATGGTCGTGATCCTCGCCTGCGTCGGCGGCATCCTGCTGCTCGCCCCGCAGCCGGACGAGGTGGACCAGCCGCAGGTGTCCGACGCCGAGGCCGCGGTCGCCGTGCAGGAGGCCGAGGCCGCGCTCGGGACCCAGCCCCTGCTGCTCGCCCCCGGTGCCGCCGACGAACCCATGGCCGACCTGCCCGCCGAGGCGGTCGTCCCCCTGGACGAGGGGTGGCGGCTGGACTACGCCCGCACCGAGGAGACCGACGAGGTCGGCACCTGGCGCGTCGGGGTGCTGTCGCCCGGCGAGCGGCGCGTCGACCTCGAGCAGGCCGTCGACCCCACCGAGGAGTGGCTGACCCGCTCGGACGAGGGCAGGCCGGGGCTGCCCGAGCCCGTCGACGTGGGCGGCCTCACGTGGACCGTGCAGGAGCGGGGCGACGGCCGGACCGCGTGGACGTACGAGGACCCCGAGGGCGGCGCCGGCGCGCTCACCACCACGGTCAGCGCGTCGTCGGGCTCCGAGGACCTGCGCGAGGTGGTCGAGGCGGTGTCAGCGGCGCTCGTGCCCTGACCCCTGGTCCCCCCGGCAGCCCCGGCGGCGGACGCTAGCCGGCGTCGGGCGCCGGCCCGGCAGCGCGGGCGTCGAGCCGCACGAGGGCCCCGTCGAGCACCTCCTGGCAGCGTGCGGCGAGCGCCTCGCCCCGCTCCCACAGCGCGAGCGACTCCTCCAGGTCGGTGCTCCCGGACTCCAGGCGGCGGACCACCTCGACGAGCTCGTCGCGGGCGGCCTCGTACGGCAGGGACGCCGGGTCGGGCCGGTCGTCATCGCCGGGGGCGCCGGCAGCCCCGCGAGCACCGGCACCACCGGAGGGGCCGGCAGCACCAGCAGCACCGGAGGGCGGGCGGGTGGCGGTCGGGTCGCTCGCAGGGGTCACGGGGTGCTCCTCGTCGTGGTGGCGTCCGGGTCTGCCTGCGGTGCGGTCTCCCCGGCGAGCGTGACGCCGGCGACCGTGACGCCCAGGTGGCCGCGGGCCAGCGTGACGACGAGGTTGCCGCCGACGGACACCTCGTCCGCGCCACGGACCACGGCCGCGTCCGGCACGGTCCGCACGATGGCGTAGCCACGGTCCAGGGTGGCGGCGGGCGACAGGGCCCGAAGGTGGGCGAGGGTGCCGCGCAGGTGGTCCGACCGCCGCGCCAGGCCGCGCCGCGTGGCCGCCCTCAGCCGCAGCCGGCAGTCCTCGACCACGGCGGCGCGCTGGACGAACAGGCCGCGCAGGTCCGTGAGGGCCGGCCGGGCCCGCAGCGCGCGCAGCAGCTCGCGCTCCC
>NZ_JBBEOI010000218.1 GCF_037860755.1 Aquipuribacter hungaricus
GGGGGGGCCGGGGGGGGGGTGGGAGGGGCCGGGCGACGGGGCCCGGGAGAGGCCCGGGGCCCGGGGGGGAGGGGGGGCGGGGTGGGGGGAGCCGGGTGGGGGGGGAGGAGGGTCGGGGCAGGTGGGCCGCGGCCCCGCCGGTCGGGTGCGAGCCGTGCGCCCGGGGCCGCGGCGCCACCTCAGGTCGCCAGGGCGCGGGTGTGCAGCGAGGTCACGGTGTGCCGGGCGGACTCGAAGGCGCCGTGCTGCCAGGCGATGACGTAGCTCATGTGGTCGCCCGCGAAGTACGTGTTGCCGTCGGGCAGGGTGAGGCGCCCGTAGGCGGTCTCGGGGCCGCCCTGGGTGCCGGCCGGCCAGCCGACCCAGCCGCCCTTCTGCAGCGGCATCTTGTGCCACGCCACGGTGAACGCGGTCTCCAGCTCGTCGCGGTACGGCGCCCCGTGCACCAGCGAGCCGCGCTCCACGGTGCGCGCGACGCGCTCGGCCGGGGTCAGCGCGCCGTAGGCGTCGGCGTTGGCGCCGAAGTTGTACGAGCCGACGACGACGCCCTTGGCGCCGAGGTAGCCCGACGAGGGGTACCAGATGGTGCCGTTGTCCATGTTGGTGTTGGTGATGCCGCCCATGATCTGCTCGTCGGTCTCCCAGAACCGGCGGCGGTACTGCTGGCCGACCTTGCCGACGCTCACAGGGACCGGCACGGCCAGGTCCGCCTTGGTCTGCGCGGAGAAGTTCGACGCGATGCCGCCCATGAGCTGCGGCGGGATCGTGCAGACGCAGTAGTCCGCGTCGACGGTCTTCGTCGCGCCGTCGCGGGTGTAGGTGACCGTGACGCCGGTCGGGGTGTTCTGGATGCCGCTCACGGGCGCGCCGTAGCGGATGACGCTGCGGACCGCGTCGGCGAGCGCGCGCGGGATGGCGTCCATGCCGCCGACGGGCTGGAACATCATCATGGCCTGGTCCCAGCCGGCCTCGAAGGAGAAGTTCCGCCCGACGCCCGCGGCCAGCAGGTCGCCCAGGTCCATCGGTGCCAGCGGCGTGCCGCGGTCGAACCAGCCGCCCGGCTCGTCGTCGCGCGGGTAGCCGGCCCGGCCGCTGCCGACGTAGGTGTCGGTCGCCGTGAGCGCGCCGAAGGAGCGCAGGTAGCCGATGAGGTTCTCCTTGTCGGCCGCGCTCAGCTCGGCGTCGAGGGAGCCCTGGCTGACGGCCTTGGCCAGCAGCGCGGAGGTGTGGCCGAACAGGTCGGCCTTGGCGGCGCGGTGGCGGACCGGGGTCCCGGCCAGCGGGCCGCCGGCGGTGGCGGAGGGCTGGTTGAAGTAGTAGCCGGAGGCGTTGGCGTTGGCGAACACCTCCAGCGGGACGCCGAGCTCGCGGCAGTACTGCATCGTCGTGTGGTGCTGCGGGATCCGGGCCGGGCCCATGTTCATGTACTGGTCGCGGTCGAACCGGGCGGTCTGCCGGGTGCCGTCGGTCTCGACCGACGTGCTGTCGCGCCGGGCGGTCCAGTTCCGGCCGCCGGGCCTGTCGCCGGCCTCGAGGACGGTGACGCGGTAGCCGCCCTTCTGCAGCTCGAAGGCGGCGGCGAGTCCGGCCACGCCCGCGCCCAGGACGACGACGTGGCGGCGGTTCGCCCGGCCCTGCAGGCTGAAGTCGCCGTCGCGCGGTGCCTGGAAGGCGACGGTGTGCGCGCTCGCCGCGGGCACGACGCCGAGGGTCTCCATGGCCCCGAGGACGGCACCGGCGCCGCCGGTCACCCCCAGCGCGTGGAGGAAGTGGCGGCGCGACAGGCCGGTCGTGGTGGTGCTCGTCATGCAGGGACTCCCGAGGTCGGTGGAGTGGGTGGCGCTGATGCTGCGACCTCGGTGTTACGCAGACGTTGCGCTGTGTCACCGCTGTGAGAAGGTCCTGTGACGATCAGTCGCAGCAGGTTTCACCCAGCCGGCACGTCGACGCAGGTCAGGGCGGGTGGTTGCGCGCTGAACCGTCCGGGTGACGCACGTGACCGGGTGCATCCGGCCGGGATACCGTTCTCGTGGTCGCGCTAACAACGGCGACCGCCCCCCTGCGTGCAGGTCACCCCGGACGGTGCACGCGCCCCCGTGATGCCGACCTCCCCGGTCGGCTCCTGCCGAACGGCCCGAGGATGACTGCCCCCACCACCCGCCCCCACCAGGTGCTGCTCCACGACTCCGGCGACGGTCTCGCCGCCGGTATCGCCAGCTTCCTGTCCGTGTCGCTGCTGCGCGGCGAGGCCGCCCTGCTCCTGGCCACCCCCGACCACCTGGCGGGGGCGGCCGACGCCCTCGTCGCGGCGGGCGTCGACCTCGACCGTGCCCGGGGCGAGGGTCGCTACGTCGAGCGGGACGCCGCCGCCACGCTGGCCCTGTTCCGCACGCCGGACGGCATCGACGCCGACGCCTTCCACGCCGTCCTCGACCCGCTGCTGGCCGAGCTCACCGGGCGGTCCGGGGCCGTGGCCGCCTACGGCGAGATGGTCGGCCTGCTCGCCGAGGAGGGCGACCTGGCCGGCGCCGTCTTTCTCGAGGAGCTGTGGGGCAGCGTCACCCGGACCACGCCGGTGCGGCTGCTGTGCGGGTACGCCCACGGCCTGCTGCCCGGGCAGGCCGACCTCGACCTGGTGCAGGGCCTCCACGACACCGCGGCCCGGCCCGTGGACGCGACCTGGGCGCTCGACCTGCCCGCCGGCCCGGAGTCCGCGCCGCTGGCCCGTGCCGCCGTCACCGACCTGTGCCGGACCTGGGGGCTGGACGGGACGGAGTGGGCCGACGACCTCGTCCTGGTCGTCGCGGAGCTCGTCGGCAACGCCGTGCGCCACGGCGGGTCCCGTCCGACCCTGGCCGTCGACGTCCACGGCGGTGACGTCGACCTCTCGGTCACCGACGCCTCCGACCAGCTGCCCGCCCCGCGCGACGACCTGCTCGCCGAGAACGGCCGCGGCTACGTCATCATCGACGCGCTGTCCGACTCCTGGGGCGTCGAGCGGCTGCCGTTCGGCAAGCGGGTCTGGGCGCGGCTGCCGCTGCCCCGCGTCGCCGCCTGAGGCCCCGCCCCCAGGTCGGGCGGCACCCTGGCGGCCGGGGTCCTCGAGCGCTCGCGGGGCCGGCACCGCCGTGGCTCACTGGGTGCATGGCCAGGACGCCCGAGCAGAAGTACACCGACCCCGACCTGCGCGAGCGGCTCAAGGCCGAGGTCGTCGCGGGGGACAAGGGCGGCAGGCCCGGCCAGTGGAGCGCGCGCAAGGCCCAGCTGCTCGCGCACGAGTACGAGAAGGCTGGCGGCGGGTACACCGGCGGCAAGGACGAGACCCAGCAGCACCTGTCGGAGTGGACCGACCAGGACTGGCAGACCGCGGACGGTGACGACCGCGCCCGCCACGGCGAGGAGACCTCCCGGTACCTGCCCGCGGCCGCCTGGGACGAGCTGTCGCCGGCGGAGAAGAAGGCCACGGAGGCCGCCAAGCGCGAGGGGTCGCGCCGCGGCGAGCAGCACGTCGCCAACACCCCGGCGGCGGCCGAGGCCGGGAAGGCCGCGCGGGCGGAGGAGCCGCTGCGCGGGTACGACGACCTCACCGTGCCCCAGGTGCTCGACCGCCTCGACGGCATGGACGAGGACGCGCTGCGGGCCCTCGAGGCGTACGAGCAGCACCATAAGGACCGGGCGACCCTGCTGCGGCGGGTGCGGGCGCGCCTGGGCTGACGACGCGGGCCGCGGCTCGTGGCCCACCCGACGCGCCTGTCCTGCTGGTCAGGTCGCCGCGTCGCCGTCCGCGACCCAGGGCCCTGCGGTCGATGAGTATGGGCCCGCCGGGCGGTCGGAAACCCGGTGCCGCCTGTCGGCGCCCGTCGGTACGGTCGCGGCCGTCGACGACCGCCGCACCCACCTGGAGGACCGGTGATCCACGCCCGTGGGCTCGCCCGCACGTTCCGCACCAAGCGCGGCCAGGTCAAGGAGGACGTGGTGGCCGTCGCAGGGGTCGACCTCGACGTCGCCGAGGGCGAGGTGGTCGGCTTCCTCGGGCCGAACGGCGCCGGGAAGACCACGACGCTGCGGATGCTCGTCACGCTCCTCGCCCCGACGGCCGGGACCGCGACGGTGGCCGGCCACGACGTGGCCCGCGACCCCGTCGCCGTCCGGCGCTCGATCGGCTACGTCTCGCAGTCCGGCTCGACGTCGCGCGAGGCGATCGCGGGGGAGGAGGTCGTCGACCACGGGATGCTCTACGGGATCCCGCGCCAGCGCGCCGAGGCCCGCGGCCGCGAGCTCTTCGACCAGCTCGACCTGCCATGCATCTGGGGCCGCAAGCCCGGCAGCCTGTCCGGCGGGCAGCGGCGCCGCCTCGACATCGCCATGGGTCTGGTCCACGACCCGACGCTGGTGTTCCTCGACGAGCCGACCACCGGGCTCGACCCGCAGGCGCGCGCCAACCTGTGGACCCACATCCGCTCGCTGCGCGAGGAGCGGGGGATGACGATCTTCCTCACCACCCACTACCTGGACGAGGCGGACGCGCTGTGCGACCGCATCCTCGTCATCGATCACGGGCAGATCGTCGCCGCGGACACCCCCGACGCCCTCAAGCGCCAGGTGGCCGGCGACCTTGTCGAGCTCGACCTCGCCGACACCGCCCGGGTCGCCGACGCGGTCGCGGTGCTGTCCGCGGTCGACGGGGCGGCCGAGGTCGCGGCGCACGGCCGGCGGGTGTCCACCCGGCTGCCCCACGCGGGCAGCGCCCTGCCCCGCCTGCTGCGCGAGATCGACGCCCGGGGGATCGCCCTGGACGCCGTGGAGGTCCGGCGACCGACGCTGGACGACGTGTTCCTCACCATGACCGGCCGTTCGCTGCGCGAGGAGTCCTGATGCCCACCACCTCCGACCAGCCGTCGACCACGACGGGCGTCCCCGCCCCCCGCCGCCGCTCGGCCGGCACCGGGTCCGCCGCCCCCTCGCGCGCCAGCGCCGGTGAGTTCGTCAGCCAGACCGGCATCGTCTGGCGCCGGCAGATGCGGATGAACCTGCGCAACCCCGCCTGGGTCATCATCGGCCTGGCCCAGCCGGTGCTGTACCTGCTGTTCTTCGGCCCGCTGCTGGAGCCGATCGCCGACCAGATCGGCGCCGACAACGCCTACACGTTCTTCGTCCCGGGCCTGCTCGTCCAGCTCGGCCTGTTCGGGGCCCTGTTCGCGGGGTTCGGGCTCATCGCCGAGTGGCGCGAGGGCGTGGTGGAGGCCGAGCGCGTCACCCCCGCCAGCCGCACCGCGCTGCTGCTGGGTCGGGTGCTGCGCGACGTGGTGCTCCTCGCCGTGCAGGGCGTGGTGCTGGTCGGGCTGTCGTTCGCCTTCGGCCTGCGCGCCTCGGTCGGCGGCATGCTGCTCGGGCTGCTGCTGGTCATGGTCGTCGGCGCGGCGTGCTCGGCGGCGTCCAACGCCCTCGCCCTGACGACCAAGAGCGAGGACGTCATGGCGCCGGTGCTCAACAGCATCGTGCTGCCGGTGCTGCTGCTGTCCGGGATCCTGCTGCCGATCTCCACCGCCACGGGGGCGCCGCAGTGGCTGGTCAGCGTGAGCTCCGTCATCCCGACCCGGTACGTGGTCGACGCCGTGCGCGCGGTCTTCGCCGACGACTGGACGCTCACGGTGGTGTGGGGCGTGCTGTGGGCGCTGGTGCTGTTCGCGGCCGGGGCGTACGTGGGGACGCGGACGTTCCGCAAGGAGAACGCCTGAGGCTGCGCCCCGCCGCCCCGGTCCGGCTGGTCACCCCTGCGCGGGGGCCCCGGCCGCCCGCGGGGCGACGGCCGG
>NZ_JBBEOI010000219.1 GCF_037860755.1 Aquipuribacter hungaricus
TCCCGGCCGGCCAGCTCGTCATCGGCTGGACCAACGACTGGGGGGACGCCGGGGTCGACGCCGCCGCCGGGCGCCCCGACAAGCCGGTCGCGGCGGGGCAGGTCAGCCGCCGCGCCGTGGGGACGGCGGCCGCCGTCGCCGCGCTCGCCTGCGTCGTCGTGTCGCTGCTGCTGGGGCCGGCCGCCGCCGCGGTGTCGCTGCTCGTCGTGGCGTGCGGGGTGGGCTACGACCTGGGGCTCAAGGGCACCCTCGCCAGCCCGCTGCCGTACGCCGTCGCCTTCGGGGTCCTGCCCGCGGTGGCGACCCTCGCGCAGCGCCCCGCCGTGTGGCCGCCCGCGGCCGTCTGCGTCGCCGCGGGCCTGCTCGGGGTGGCGGCGCACCTGGCCAACACCATCCCCGACGCCGAGGAGGACGAGCGGACCGGCGTCCGCGGGCTGCCGCAGCGGCTGGGGCCCCAGGTGTCCGCCCTGCTGGCCGTGCTCGTCATCACCGTCGCCGCCCTCGTCCTGCTGCCCGGCGCGGTCGACGGCGGCGGCGTGCGCGCGGTCGTGGCGACCATGCTGCTGGGCACCGGCGTCCTCGTGGCCGTGCTCGCCGGCGCGCAGGTGCTCGTCACGGGCTGGGCCGGGGGACCGGGGCCGCGCCACGACCGGCGGGCGGTCGGCCGCTCCGCGTTCTGGCTCGTGGTCGCGGCGGCGGCGCTCGTCGTCGCCGGCTTCCTGGCCTCCTGAGCGGCGGGGACCGCCGGGCCGGGGCTGCCCCCGCCGGGCACGGCGCGCGCGCCGGGGCTCAGGGTCGGCGCGCCGCGTGCCGATACCGGGGTGTGCGCCGCATCGAGCACCAGGACGGGCGCCGGAGGACGAGCTGGGTCGTGGCCGGGACGGTGGCCGTGGTCCTCGGGGCCGCCTTCGGCGCGCTGGTGCACGCCCTCCCGGGCGACAGGCTGCTCACCACCGCCGTCGACGACCTGGTCCAGCTCGTGGCCCCGCTCGTAGCGTCCGTGCTCTGCGCGACCACGGCCCGCCGGGCCACCGGACCGGACCGTCGGCTGTGGTGGTGGCTGGCCGCGGCGACCGCGTCCTGGGCCGCCGGGCAGACGGTGTGGAGCTGGTACGAGCTCGTCCTGCGCCGGGAGACGCCGTTCCCGTCGCCCGCCGACGCCGGCTTCCTCGCCTTCCCGCTGCTCGCGGCCACCGGCCTGCTGCTGTGGCACGGCGGTCCCTACCTGTCCGCGGGCGCCCGCGACCTCATCGACGGCGGCCTGCTCGCCGGGGCCCTGCTCATGGTGTCGTGGAAGACCGCCCTCGGCGCCGCCATGCAGGACGGGGCCGGCCCCGGCCTGGGCTTCGTGCTCGGGCTCGCCTACCCCGTGGGGGACCTGGTGTCGGCCACGGTCGTCCTGCTCCTCGTCGCCCGGACCGGGGTGGCGGCCCGGCCGCACGTCGCGCTCATCGCCGCCGGGCTGCTCAGCCTCGCCGTGGCCGACTCCGCCTACGTCTACCTCCTCACCGTCGACGGCTACTCCAGCGGCAACGCCATCAGCGCGGGCTGGGTGACGGGCTTCCTGCTCATCGGCGCCGCCGCGTTCGTCGGCCGCGACCCCGGCGCCGCGGTGGACCAGCGCGACGAGCCCACCCACGGGGTGCTCGTGCTGCCCTACGTGGCGGTGGCCGTGGCCCTGGCGCTCGTCGTGCAGACCGCGCTGCGCGGCCAGGTGCTGTCCAGGCCGGAGGTGCTGCTCGCGACCGCGCTGGCCACGCTCCTGCTGGCCCGGCAGTACCTCGTCGTGCGGGACAACGACCGGCTGCTGCGCGAGGTCCGCCAGCGCGAGGCCGCCCTGGCGCACGAGGTCATGCACGACGGCCTCACCGGGCTGTCCAACCGCGCGATGCTCCTGCAGCGCCTGGACCAGGTCGTCGCCGGCCACCGGCGCCACGGCCGCGGCCTCGTGGTCATGTTCTGCGACCTCGACGGCTTCAAGGCGATCAACGACACCTACGGCCACCTGGCCGGCGACGGGGTGCTGCGCGAGGTCGCGCTGCGGCTGCGCGCCGGCGTCCGCTCCACCGACACCGTCGCCCGGCCCTCCGGCGACGAGTTCGCCGTGCTCATGGAGCCGCCCCACGACGACCCGCTGCGCGTGGCCGGCCGGCTCATCTCCGCCCTGTCGGCGGACGTCGAGCTGCCCGAGGGGACGGTGCGGACCGGCGTGAGCATCGGCATCGCCGTCATCCCGGCCGGCGCCCCCGGCGGCGCGGTGACGTCCCGCTCGCTCATCGCGGCCGCCGACTCGGCGATGTACTCGGCCAAGTCCGGCGGCAAGAACCGCGCCGTGCTCGTCGAGGTCGGCGTCCCGGGGGCCGCCCGTGCCGACGAGACCGTCGGCGACGACCCGCTGCACCGCACCCGCTGACGCAGGACGCCCCCCGCGGCGTCGGCCGGGGAGGGCGTCGAGGTCGTGCCGGTCGCTGCTGTCAGGCGGCGACGAGGCGGCCGGCCGCGAGGACGGCGCTGCGGTGCTGGCGCGGGCTGGCGACGGCCGCACCCACGCGGGTGAAGGCGCGCAGCCGGGCGACGTAGGGCTCGCCGGTGCCGAGCATGACGTCGACGAGGACCGGGCTCACGCCGGTGGCCGACGCGCGCTGGGCGAGGGCGAAGAGGGTCGCGGCGTGGGCGTCGAGGCCGTCGCGGTCGACGACCTCGGCGAGGGCGACGACGGAGGCGGCGTCGAAGCGGGTGCTGCCGACGGTGGCGTCGGTGGCGGTGCTGCTGACGGGGGTGACGGTGCTCGTGGTCATGGCGGTGTGCTCCTCTCGGGCGTCGGGTCCCGCTGCGCTGGGGGACGGTCGTCCGGTCGTGGCTGGATGGGGGTGACGTGCTGGTCAGGTGCCTGCGGTGCCGTGGTGCTGCCCCAACGGTAGGCACTCGGGCCCATAAGGTCCAACGATGATCCCGCATAGATGCGATCGCCTATGCTTATGACCATGACGGCCGTCGGGGACATCGAGACCAAGCACCTGCTCGCCCTCGCGGCGGTCGCCGAGGAGGGCTCGTTCAGCCGTGCCGGCCACGTCCTCGGCTTCAGCCAGTCGGCCATCAGCCAGCAGGTCGCCTCCCTCGAGCGGGCGCTCGGCACGCCGGTGTTCGACCGTCCCGGGGGCCCGCGCCCGCCGTCCCTCACGCCCGCGGGGCGGGTGCTGCTGCGCCACGCCGGCGCGGTGCTCGACCGGCTGGCCGTCGCGGTCGAGGAGCTCGACGAGCTGAAGGCAGGCACGAGCGGCCGGCTGTCCATCGGCACGTTCCAGTCGGTGTCGGTCCAGCTGCTGCCCCAGCTGCTCGGCCGGCTGCGCGAGGAGACCCCGCGCCTGGACGTGCGCCTGGTCGAGGACGAGGTCAACGACCTCGCCGACCGGGTGGTGAGCGACGAGCTCGACCTCGCCTTCGCGGTGGGCCCGGTGACCGACGACCGGGTGGAGTCCCTGCTCGTGCGCCGCGACCCGATGATGGTCGTCGTCCCGCCGTCGTGGGCGCCGGAGGGCGCGACGTCGTTCCCGCTGCGGGACCTGGTGGGGCGGCCGATGATCGGCCAGTCGGTCATGGACTCCTGCCAGCGGCGCATCGACGCGGGCCTCCAGGCCGCCGGCGTCGACCCCTCCTACGTGTTCCGCACCAACGACAACGGGGCCGTCCAGGCCATGGTCCGCGCCGGCATCGGCGCCTCGGTCATGCCGCTGCTGGCCGTCGACGTGGCCGACCCGGGCGTGCGCGTCCTCACTCCCGAGCCGGGGCTGCCGCTGCGCCACATCGAGCTCGTCTGGCGCCGCGGCAGGACGCGCACGGCGGCCGCCAGCCGCTTCGTCGCGCTCGCCGAGAGCACCGCCGACGGGGCCGGGTTCGCCCTGGGGGGGGCCGGCACGACAGAATCGGTGCATGCCTGACCTGGACGACGCCCAGCTCCGCGCCCTCAGCGGCGACGAACCGTTCGACCGCGCGCGCAGCCACGACACCCCCGAGGTCGTGGAGCGCAAGCGCGCAGCCCAGGGCGCCGACCACGTCGCCCCCTTCGAGGTGTGGCGCACCGACATGCTCGGGGCCATGCGCCGGGCCGGTGTGAGCGAGCCCGACGCCCACCTGCCGCACGTCGACCCGCTGTCCGGCGGGGTCCACGCGCGCCTCGTGGTGCTGCAGGAGGCGCCCGGCGCCACCACCCTGGCCAGCGCCGGCGGCACGGGGATCACCTCGCCCGACAACGACGACCCGGTCTCGGAGCGGCTGTGGCGCCTGTGCAACGAGGCCGGCCTGGCCCGCCACGAGGTCGTCCACTGGAACTGCGTCGCCTGGGCCAAGGACCTCAAGCTCGAGCGCGCCCTGGTCCGCGCCACGCTGCGCCGCTGGCTGCAGGTCATGGAGGGCCCGACCCGGGTCGTCCTGCTCGGCACGGCCGCCAAGGGCTTCCGCCCCGACGTCCGCTCCGGGCTACCCGAGGCCGAGATCACCGACGTGCTGAGCAGCGCGAGCAGGGTGGCGCTCGCCGACGCCCGCGTCGACTCCAGCATCGTCGCCGCGCTGCGCGGCTGGTGACCCGCACCGCCTGAGCACCTGCCGGTCCGCCCGGCACCCCCGGCCCGGCCGCCCCCGCAGGCGGCCGGGCCGGCGTGCGTCCGGGGGCCCGGCCGGCGGGGGGTGCCTACCCTGGGCGCGTGGTCGCCTCCCGCTGGGTGCTGCACGTCGACCTCGACCAGTTCCTCGCCGCCGTGGAGGTCCGGCGGCGGCCGGAGCTGGCCGGGCGACCCGTCGTGGTCGGCGGCGACGGCGACCCCACGAAGGCCCGCCAGGTGGTGGCCACCGCGTCCTACGAGGCCCGCGCGCGCGGCGTCCGCTCGGGCGTCCCGATGCGGCGGGCGCTCGCGCTCTGCCCGGACGCGGTGTTCCTGCCCTCCGACCGCCCGGCCTACGACGCGGCCTCCGCCGAGGTCATGGCCGTGCTCCGCGCCTCGGGCGAGCCCGTGGAGGTGCTCGGCTGGGACGAGGCCTTCGTCGGCACCGACGGCGACCCGCGGGCGCTCGCCGAGCGGCTGCGCGCCGACGTGCGGGAGCAGACCGGGCTGTCCTGCGCGGTCGGCATCGGCGACACCAAGCCCCGCGCGAAGACCGCGACGGGCTTCGCCAAGCCCGGCGGCATCGCCTCCCTCACCCGCGAGGACTGGCTGCCGGTGATGGGGGAGCGGCCCACCCGCGCGCTGTGGGGCGTCGGCCCGCGCTCGGCCGCCCGGCTGGAGGAGCTCGGCATCACCACCGTCGCCGGGCTGGCCGCGGCCGACCCCGCCGCGCTCGCCACGGTCTTCGGGCCGTCCACCGGACCGGGCCTCGTCCTCGCCGGGCAGGGCCGGGGGAGCGCGACCGTCGACCCCACACCCTGGGTGGCCCGCTCCGCCGGCCACGAGACGACCTACGCCGAGGACCTCGACGGCCCGGACGCGCTGGCGCAGGCGGTCCGGGTGCTCGCCGCGGCCGTGGCGGCCGACGTCGCCGCCGACGGCCGGCTGGTCGAGCGGGTCGCGGTCAAGGTCCGGTACGGGCCGTTCCTCACCCGCTCCCGCAGCGTCCCCGTCCGCCCCCCGACGAGGGACGCCGCGACGCTGGAGCAGGCGGCCCTGCTCGCGCTCGCCCGCTTCGACGCCGACCGGCCCGTCCGCCTGCTCGGGGTCCGCGCGGACTACGCGCAGGCCGCGGCGACCACCGGCACAGGCGCGGGGGCCGGCCCTGGCGCCCCTGCCCCCCCCGCGGGC
>NZ_JBBEOI010000220.1 GCF_037860755.1 Aquipuribacter hungaricus
GCGACGGCGAGGCCGGCCGCAGTGAGGCCGCCGGCGACCGCGAGGGCCCGCCCGGCGCTGACCCGGCCGGACGGCACGGGCCGCTCGGGCCGCTCGACCGCGTCGACCGCGCGGTCGGAGAAGTCGTTGAGCGCCATCCCGCCCCAGTACAGGGCGGTGGACGCGACGGGCAGCAGCCACGTCCGCCGGCCCGCGGGCCAGCCGGCGCTGCTGCCCCCGGCGAGGACGTCGCCGGGGACCGTCAGGGCGGCCGGTGCGCGCACCAGCTCGACCAGGTCGGCCATGCGCGTCACCGCAGCCCGCCCGCCCACTCCAGCAGGGCGTCCAGCTGCGCGCTGACCCGGTGATCGCCGGTGCCGACCGGGTCCTTGAAGAAGAAGCCGAGCGCCGGCTGCGGCCCGGTGCGGCCGGCCGCGTGGGCGGCGGCCAGGAGGCGGGCGAGGTCGAGGACGAGCGGTGCCGCGAGGGTGGAGTCGCAGCCCTGCCACGTGAACTGCATGGTCATCCGTGTGCCGAGGAAGCCCTCGAACGCGATGTTGTCCCACGCGGTCTTCCAGTCGCCCATGTCGGCGACGTTCTGGATGACGACCGGGGCCTCGGGGTCGTAGCCGAGGATCTCCGGCAGGACGCGGCCCTTGCTCTGGGCCTTGTTGGCCATGGCGCCGGGGTCGGCGAGCGCCGCCCCGTCGCCGCCGCCGAGGATGTTCATGGCGGCCCACGAGGTCACCCGCAGGGCGCGGGCGGCGAACATCGGGGCGAGCGCGGCCTTGACCAGGGTCTCGCCGGTCTTGCCGTCGCTGCCGGCCCAGGGCAGGCCCTGCTGCTCGGCGAGCTGCTGCAGGGCGGGCAGCCGCGGGCCCGGCCCGGGCGTGAACTCCACGACCGGGCAGCCGGCGCGGAAGGCGGCGTAGGAGTACAGCGAGCTGGCGGGCAGGACCTCGTCCGGCCCGTCGAGCGCGACCTCGAGCGCGTCGAGGTCGTCCAGGCCCGGGTGCGGCGCGGGGAGCGGCCGCGTGGGCAGCAGGTCGACCACGACGACCCGGTCCAGGCCGTTGTCCTCGCGGAAGGCGTGGAGGTCGGCCTCGATGCGGGCGGCGCAGCCGCGCTGGGACTCCCCGGAGTGGGCGACGACCTGCCGGAGCCGGCCGTCGACCTGCTCCAGGCCGGGGGTGACCGCACGGACCAGGGCCCGCGGGAAGACCCCGCCGTCAGCGAGCTGCTCGGCCCGCTTGGCCAGCGGCGTCGCGGTGACGTCGTGGCCGCCGAGGACGAGGTCCCCCACCCCGGGCAGGCCGGCGTCGGCCAGCCCGGGGAGGGAGGTGACGAGCCCGGTCGGTGCGACCAGGTCGTCGGCGAGGGCGAGCGCCCCCACGGCCGCCGTGGTGGCGACGGACCCGCGGGCGCCGAGGAACCACACCCCGGTCCGTGCGCCGGCGGCCGTGGGGACGCTCCCGCTCACGGCGCCGGGACCAGTCGGACCTGGGCGGTGCCGGTCTGGGCGGGGATGCCCTCGGCGCCCGCGTCGGTGTAGCTGGCGACGAAGACCGCGCTCACCTCGTCGGGCTCGTGGCCCTCGGGCAGCGAGGTGGTGATGGTGCCGGTGCAGCCCGAGGTGGAGCTGATCGGGTGCCCGTGCTGGTCGTGGCCCACGACGTAGTAGACCTGGAGCCGGTTGCAGTCGACCGGCTCGTCGTCGGTGACGGTGACCTGGTAGGTGACGGAGTCACCGAAGGAGAAGGCCTGGCCGTCGGCCGGGGTGACGAACGTGACGACCGGCGCCTGGCCGCCCACGGCGATGTCGACGTAGGACGAGGCCGAGCGGCCACGGTCACGGCCGCCGACGTCGGTGACCTTGAGGGTGGCGCGGTAGCGGCCGTCGGTGGCGTAGGTGAAGGTCGGGGAGACCTCCGTGGAGTCCACCGTGCCGTCGGAGTCGAAGTCCCACGCGTAGCGCAGGCGGTCGCCGTCGGGGTCGGTGGTCGCGCTGGCGTCGAAGGCGACGGTCAGCGGCGAGTCACCGGTGGTGGTGTCCGTCACCAGCGAGGGGACCGGGCTGTGGTTGGCCCGGGCGCCGTGGCCCACGTAGTCGAAGCGCGAGAGCTGCGCGTCGGGGTTCTGGGCGAAGTAGCCGTCGCCGTACTCCAGGACGTAGAGCGCGCCGTCGGGGCCGAACTCCATGTCGATCGGGTTGTCCATGACGAGGCTGTCGAGGACGTTGTCGATCTCGGTGACCTCGTCGCCCGCGGCGTCGAGGGTGAACATCTTCGTGTAGTCGCGGGTCCACTCGTAGAAGAACGGCTTGTCCGCGAACGAGGCGGGCCAGGCGACGGAGGGACGGCCCTGGGTCGCGGCGCGGCCCTTGGCGATGTCGCCGTGGTAGACGGGGCCGGCCATCGGGCCGATGCCGCCGGTCTCGAGCTCGGGGAACTCCGGGCTGAGGGCGAACTCGTACTTGACCTCGGGCTCGGTGATCTCGGGCAGGTCGACGAGGCCGGTGTTGTTCGGGGACTCGTTGACGGGGTTGCCGCAGTCGAACGGCTCGCCGGAGGTGCCGGTGGCGAAGTCGTAGTCCACGTAGCCGATGGTCGGGCTGTAGCAGTACGGCCAGCCGTAGTTGGCGGGGTCCTCGACGGACATCCAGCGACCGATGCCGGCGGGACCGCGGGCCGGGTCGGGGTTGCGCGCGTCGGGGCTGTAGTCGCCGATGAACAGGCGGTCCGTCTCGCGGTCGAGCTCGATGCGGAACGGGTTGCGCAGGCCCATGACGTAGATCTCGGGCTTGGTCAGCTCGGTGCCCGGGGCGAAGAGGTTGCCCTCGGGGATCGTGTAGCCGCCGCCCTCGGAGGGCGTGATGCGCAGGATCTTGCCGCGCAGGTCGTTGGTGTTGGCGGACGTGCGCTGGGCGTCGAAGGCCGGGTTGCGCTCGGGCCGCTCGTCGATCGGGATGTACCCCTGCGACTGGAACGGGTTGGAGTCGTCACCGGTCGACAGGTAGAGGTTGCCCTCGGAGTCGAAGACGACGTCGCCGCCCACGTGGCAGCAGATCCCGCGCGTGGTGGGGACCTGGAGGATCTCCTCCTCCGTGGTCAGGTCGATGGTGTCGCCGACCATCTGGAAGCGGGACAGCTGCAGGTAGCCCTCGAAGGGCTCGAAGTCGGCGGCGGTGCCGTTCTCGGGGGCGTCGCCCTCGTTGCCGGGGGTGGCCGGGTTGTCCGACGGGGTGTCGAGCAGGGGCGAGTAGTACATGTACACCCACCCGTTCTCCTCGAAGTCCTCGTCGACCGCGATGCTCTGCAGGCCCTCCTCGTCGTGGAGGTACACGGGCACCTGCGCGGCGAGCGACGTGATGCCGGTGACGGGGTCGTGCAGGCGCACCTCGCCGGAGCGGGTGACGTGCAGGACGCGGTTGTCCGGGAGGACGGCGAGGTCGATGGGCTCGCCGGGGGTGCGGTCGATGGTGACCTTGTCGAACGCCGAGTCCGGCGGGACGGGCAGGTCGGCGGCGGCGGGCTTGGGCTTGACCCTGGGGCTCGCGGCCCCGGCCGGGGCGGACACCGACATGGTGCTGATCACGAGCGCGCCGGCGACCAGCGCAGCGGCTCCTAGGTGGGTCCGGGTTGCTGTCACGTGTTGACTCCTGAGTCGTCGTCGACTGTCAAGGACACTGGCGAAACTACACAGGACTTGCGAAAGTGGTCAATCTGGCGATGAAAGGCCTGTGGTGACCGCTTCGTCCCGGCACGTGACTGTAGCCCCGGACGGGGACTTCTCCGAGGGGGCGGGGTACTTCTGCCTACCGCGGGCTGAACACCTGGTCGCTCACCAGGCGGACGGCCCCGGTGATCCCGGCCAGCCCTCCCAGCTCGCTGAGCACGACCGGCATGTTCCCCGTGGCCAGGGGCAGGGAGCGCCGGTAGACGACCCCGCGCACCTCGGCGAGCAGGGCGTGCCCGAGCTGTGAGACGCGGCCGCCGATGACGAGCAGGCGGGGGTTGAAGAACGAGACGAGGTGGGCCAGCACGACGCCGAGGTCGCGCCCGCCCTGCTGCACCATCGCCATCGCCACGGCGTCGCCGGCGGAGGCGGCCCGGCCGACGTCGGCGGCCGTCACGGTGCCGGTGCGGGCGAGGACGTCGGCCAGCGCCGGCGAGCGGCCGGAGCGGGCGGCGGCGAGCGCGTCCCGGGCCAGGGCCGCACCCCCGAACACGGCCTCCAGGCAGCCCTTGCCGCCGCAGGCGCAGTGCGGGCCGTCCTCGCGGACGCGGATGTGCCCGATGTCCCCGGCGCAGCCGTCGGCCCCGCGGTACAGGTCGCCCTCGACGACGATGCCGCAGCCGATGCCGGTCCCGATCTTGACGAACAGGAAGTCCCGGGCGCCCCGGGCCACCCCGCCCTGCTGCTCCCCCAGCGCCATGAGGTTGACGTCGTTGTCCAGCACGACCGGGCAGCCGAGCTCGCGGACCACGGCGTCGCGGACGGGGTAGGCGTCCCAGCCGGGCATGATCGGCGGGCTGACCGGCACGCCGGCGTGGAAGTCGACCGGGCCCGGCACGCCCACACCGACGCCGCTCGGGCGGCCGCCGCCCTGGCCGTCCATGAGCTCCCGGGTGAGCTGGAGCACCCGGGCGAGGACCTCCTCGGGCCCGCGGCGGACGTCGACCGGCTCGGAGCGGCGGTCGCACACCTCGAGCCGGGCGTCGGTGACGGCGACCTCGAGCGAGGTGGCGCCGACCGCGACACCGACGAAGCGCAGGTCCGGCGACAGGTCGACCATGGTCGAGCGCCGCCCGCCCCGCGAGGCGGCCGGTCCGGCGTCGCGCACGAGCCCGAGCTCGACGAGCCGGACGACCTCCGCGGCCACGGTCGTCCGGGACACCGCGAGGCGCTCGGTGATGTCCACGCGCGAGAGCGAGCCCTCGTCGCGCAGCAGGCGCAGCAGCCTCGCCTGGATCGCGTTCTCCGCACGGCCTGCCAGGGGGGGTGCCATGCGGCTGATGGTGGCACGGCGTCCCCCGCCGGGGGCCGGGCCACGCGGTCGCAAGGCGCACGGTCACGGGCCGGGCGGTCGCAGGCCCCGGTCCGGGGTGGGACGGGGGCGCCGGGACCGGCGTCCGGGCAGGTCAGCCGGTCATCTCGTGCTCGACGGTCCAGCCCTCCCGCGGCCCGTGCCGCTCGTCGGCGAGCGCCAGCAGCCGGGCCGCGACCCGGTCGGGGTCGAACGCCGTGCCCGGGCGCAGCATGCCGCGGACCGTCAGCGTGGCGGCGTGCACGCCCTCGGCGGCCAGGGCGGGGGCCAGGCCGACGAGCAGGGCGCGGACCGCCGCCTTCTGGGGGCCCAGGGTGAGCGCGCCCGGGTCCGGGTGGTCGGCCGCGCCGCTGCCGGTGAGCAGCACGGTGCCCCCGACCGCCGCGAGGTGGGGGCGGGCGGCGTCGACGGCGGCGAGCAGGCTCCCCGCGCCGACCGCGAGGTCCTCGAGCAGCTCCGCCGGCCCGACCGCACCGAGCCCTCCGGGCCGGTAGACGCTGACGTTGTGGTGCAGGACGTCGAGCCGGCCGGTGTGCCGGGCGAAGCGCTCGACGGCGGCCGCGAGCGCGCCGCTGTCGGCCACGTCCAGGGCGGTCCAGCCGACGTCCGTGCCGTGCCCGTCGGCCTCGACCGCGGCGGCCAGCCCGGCGAGCGTCCCCTCGCGGCGCCCGACGAGCGCGACGTCGTGGCCGG
>NZ_JBBEOI010000221.1 GCF_037860755.1 Aquipuribacter hungaricus
CCCGGGCTCCGCCGCGGCGGCGGCGCGCAGCAGGGGGTCCGGCGCCCCGGCCAGGCACACCCGCGACGCCGAGCCGGTGCGGCGCACGTCGGCGAGCAGGCCGGGCACGACGGCGGGGTCCTTGAGGTCGACGGCCAGGCGCGCGGACGGGAACGTGCCGAGCACGTCGGCCGGGCGGACGAGGCGGTCGCCGTCACGGGTGCGCAGCGAGCGCAGCTGGTCCCACGTCAGGTCGGCGACCGCGACGTCGAGGCCGAACAGCCGGGCCAGGGTGCGGTCGTGGTGGAGCACCGCCACCCCGTCGGCCGAGGCGCGGACGTCGCTCTCCAGCCACAGCACGCCGAGGGAGACCGAGCAGGCGAAGGCGGCGAGGGTGTTCTCGGGCCGGAGACCGGCACCCCCGCGGTGGGCGACGACCAGCGGGCCGTCCTCGGTGTAGCGCACCGGGCTCACGCTCCCCAGCGTGGGCGACCGGGGGCCTCTCCGCGTGGCCGGACGGGCCCGGGCGGGCACACGTCATCGACAGTTCACCGACCGGCGACCCCGGCGACGCGGTCGCGTCGCCGGGGTGACCGAGTGCCGTCAGGGGTGAGGCGTGGCCTGGACCCGGTCGAGGACCTGCCCGGCCGCCGCGGCGTAGCGCTCCCGCACGTGCGGGGTGGCCTCCGCCTCGACGGTCCGCTCGCCCTCGATGGTCCATGCCGGCGGCTCGTCGCCGCCGGTCAGCACCCACGCCGCCTGCCGGGCCGCACCGTCGGCGACGTACTCCGACGGCGGCGGGACCACGACGGGCAGCCCGAACACCGCCGGGGCGATGGCCTGGGTCGCCGGCGAGGCGGCGGCGCCGCCGACCAGGACCACGCGGCGGACCTGCGTGCCCTGCTCGACGAGCGCGTCGATGCCGGCGGCGAGGCCGCAGAACAGCCCCTCGAACGCCGCCCGCGCCAGGTGCGCCGGCGTGGTGCTGGCCAGGGTCAGCCCGTGCAGCGAGCCGGTGGAGTGCGGCAGGTTCGGGGTCCGCTCCCCCTCGAGGTAGGGCACGAGGACGAGGCCGTCGGCGCCGGCCGGCGCCTGGAGGGCGAGCTCGGCCAGACCGGCGTGGTCCACCCCGAGCAGCCGTGCCGTCGCGTCGAGCACCCGCGCGGCGTTGAGGGTGCAGACCAGCGGCAGGAACCGGCCGGTCGCGTCGGCGAAGCCCGCCACGGTCCCGGTCGGGTCGTTGGCCTGGACCTCGCTGATGCCGGACACCACGCCGGAGGTGCCGATGGAGACGACGACGTCGCCCGCACCGGCCCCGACGCCGAGCGCCGCGGCGGCGTTGTCGCCGGTGCCCGGACCGACCAGCGCGCCGGCGCGGACCAGCGTGGTGGCCGCGCCGCCGCTCTCGGACGGGCCGAGCACGCGCGGCAGGACCGCGTCGTGACCCAGGCCGCGCTCGAGCAGGTCGCGCCGGTAGGCGCCCGAGACCGGGTCGAAGTAGCCCGTGCCGGACGCGTCGCCGCGGTCGGTCACCAGGGCGTCGAGACCCAGCCCGCCGGGGCCCCCGCCGAGCAGGCGCCACGAGAGCCAGTCGTGCGGCAGGCACACGCCCGCCACCCGCGCGGCCGCCTCGGGCTCCGCGTCGCGCAGCCAGCGCAGCTTGGACACGGTGAACGACGCCACCGGGACGAGCCCGACCGCGTCGGCCCAGGCCTGGGCGTCGGTCTCCTCGACCAGCTCCCGGGCCGCCGCCGCGGAGCGGGTGTCGTTCCACAGCAGCGCCGGCCGGACGACCTCGCCGCCGGCGTCGAGGGCGACCATGCCGTGCTGCTGGCCGCCCACCGCCACCGCGTCGACGTCGTCGAGCCCGCCCGCCGCGGCGACCGCCTCCTGCAGCGCGTCCCACCACCGGTCGGGGTGCACCTCGGTGCCGTCGGGGTGCGCCGCCCGGCCCTGGCGGACCAGGGCACCCGTGGCGGCGTCACGCACGACGACCTTGCAGGCCTGGGTGGAGGAGTCGACCCCCGCGACGAGCGCCACGGTGCGCCTCAGCCCCGGAAGCCGGTGAGGTGCTCGAGGGCGAGCTGGTCCAGGCGCGTGTAGTGCTTGCCCTTGGCGCCCGCGGCCTCGACGTCGTAGTCCTCGAAGGCGGAGCGGTCGGCGAGCAGGTCCTGCCAGGTCTCGCCATGCGCGAGGGCCGGCTTCGCGAGCTCGTCGGCGCCGCTGGCGGCCAGGGCCTCCTGCACCTCGGGGTCGGCGCGGAAGGCGGCCGCCCGCTTCTTGAGCATGAGGTAGGTGACCATGTTCGAGCGGACCGAGTCCCACACGTCGGCGTAGTCGTCGGTGCGGTAGGGCTTGTAGTCGAAGTGGCGCGGGCCGTCGTAGGCGGGGTTGCCCTGCGCGTCCGTGCTCTCCAGCAGGTCGACGAGGAAGAACGCCGACTTCACGTCGCCGTGGCCGAACACGAAGTCCTGGTCGTAGCGGGGGCCGGTCTGGCCGTTGAGGTCGACGTGGAAGAGCTTGCCCTGCCACAGGGCCTGGGCGACGCCGTGGACCATGTTGAGCCCGGCCATCTGCTCGTGGCCGACCTCGGGGTTGATGCCGACCATCTCGGGGCGCTCGAGCATGGAGATGAAGGAGATGGCGTGGCCGATGCTCGGCAGGAGGATGTCGCCGCGGGGCTCGTTCGGCTTGGGCTCGATGGCCAGCCGCATGCCGTAGCCCTTGTCGACGACGTACTGGCACAGCAGGTCGACGCCCTCCTTGTAGCGCTGCAGCGCCACGCGGACGTCCTTGGAGGAGTCGCTCTCGGCGCCCTCGCGCCCGCCCCACATGACGTAGGTCTCGGCGCCGAGCTCGGCGGCCAGGTCCATGTTGCGCATGATCTTGCGCAGCGCGTATCGGCGGATGTCGATCTCGGAGGCGGTGAACGCGCCGTCCTTGAACACGGGGTGGCTGAAGGTGTTGGTCGTGGCCATGGGCACCTTGAGGCCGGTCTGCTCCAGCGCGCCCTTGAAGGCGGCGAGGATCGAGTCCCGCTCGGCGTCGGCGGAGCCGAAGGGCACCAGGTCGTCGTCGTGGAACGTGATGCCGTAGGCGCCGGCCTCGGCGAGGCGGTTGACGGCCTCGACCGGGTCGAGCGGGCCGCGGGTCGCGTCGCCGAACTGGTCGCGCGCCTGCCAGCCCATCGTCCAGAGACCGAAGCTGAACTTGTCGGCAGGGGTGGGGGTGGGGATCGTCACGGTGGCTCCTTCGCCTGTGGTCGTGACGGGCTCCTCCGTCGGACACCCGTCGGCAATTAGGCTAGCCAACCGACGAACCGCTGTCGAGCCCGGGTCCGCCGCGGTCGGGACGATACTGCGGCCATGACCTCGCCCCCGGTGGCCGGGCTCCTCGTGCTGGTGCTCGCCACCCTGACGGCGCTGCTCGTCGTCGCGGTGGGGTGGGCGCTGGGCCGCTGGGGCACGGGCCGGCGCCTGACCAGCGACGCCGACCGCGCCCGCTTCGAGACGCTGCACCTCACGGCGCTCGCGGCCCCCAGCCTGCGCCAGGGCCTGAGCCAGGAGGGCGCCCGCCCCGCCGCGCGGCACCTGCGCGCGCTGCTCGGCACGCCCGCGCTGGCGCTGGTGTCGGCGACGGAGCTGCTGGCGTGGGAGGGCGCGGACGACGGCGGCGGGAGCGGCGGCAGCCACGCCTCCCACGCCGTGGACCACGCCGCCCGCGCCGTCCGCGAGAGCCGCACCCGGGTCCTCGGCCCTCGCGAGGTCGCGTGCGAGCGGCCCGGCTGCACGCTGCGCGGCGCCGTCGTGTCGGTGCTCGGGGTGCAGGACCGGGTGATCGGCGCCGTCGTCGCCTACTCCCGGGAGCGCCCCACGGCGCAGCTGGTGCGGGCGACGGAGGAGGTGGCGCGCTGGGTGGCCAGCCAGGTGGAGCTCGCCGAGCTCGACCAGCAGCGCAGCCGGACCGCGGAGGCCGAGCTGCGCGCCCTGCGCGCGCAGATCAGCCCGCACTTCGTCTACAACTGCCTGGCGGCGATCGCGGTGTTCGTCCGCACCGACCCCGACCGGGCCCGCGAGCTGCTGCTCGACTTCGCCGACTTCACCCGGTACGCCTTCCGGCGCGAGGCCGCCTTCACCACCCTGGCCGACGAGCTGCGCAACGTGGAGCGCTACCTCGTGCTCGAGCAGGCCCGGTTCGGGGACCGGCTCGTCGTCGACCTCACCGTCGCCCAGGAGGTGCTCGCGGTCACCGTGCCGTTCCTGTCGGTCCAGCCGCTGGTCGAGAACGCCGTACGGCACGGCCTGGAGAGCGGCCGGGCGACCGTGCGCGTGGTGGTCCGGGCCGACGACGACGGGGACGGCGCGACCATCAGCGTGGACGACGACGGGGCGGGCGCGGACCCGGCGGTGGTCCTGGCCGCCGTCGAGGGGCGCGGCTCCCCGGACTCGATCGGCCTGGGCAACGTCGACCTGCGCCTGCGCCAGGTGTTCGGCGACGCGGCCGGCCTCGTCGTCGACACCGCCCCGGGCGCCGGGACGCGCGTGTCGTTCCGGGTGCCCAAGTTCGCCGTCGGGGTCCGGCCCGGGTGACGGACCGGGCAGGACGGGGCCAGCCGGGAGAAAACCCCTTCGTCGGTGACGGTCCGGGCACCTAGCGTGGCCCGTCGTGCGTGACCTCCCCGTCCCCGACCCGGGGCTGCCCGACCTGCGCGGCCCGTGGCGCTACCTCGGCGGCGTCGCCCGCGCCCAGTGGCGGACGCTCGTCTGGGGCTCGGCGCTCGGCGTCGTCTACATGGTCGCGCTCGCGGCGATCCCCGTGGCGCTGGGCCGCGGCCTGGACGACGGCTTCGCCACCGCCGCCGACGGCAGCACCGTCGTGGCCTGGCCGTCCCTGCTCGCCTGGGCGGGCGTGCTCGCCGGCCTCGTGCTGCTCCAGGCCGTCGCCGGGACGCTGCGGCACCGGGCGGCCGTGAGCTGCTGGCTGCAGTCCATGTACCGGGTCACCCAGCACGTCTCGCGCCACCTGCGCCGGGCGGGCACGTCCGTCACGCGCCAGGTCCCGACCGGCGAGGTCGTCGCCACGGTCGCCTCCGACGCCGACAAGGTGGGCGGCGCGATGGACGTCGTGCCGCGCTTCGCCGGCTCCCTCGCCGCCGCCGTGGCCGTCGCGGTGTACCTGCTCGGGACCTCGCCCACGCTGGGCACGGTCGTGCTCGTCGGCATGCCGCTGTGCGTGGCCGTGCTCGCCCTCGTCGTCCGCCCGCTCCACACCCGGCAGCACGCCCAGCGCGAGGTCGCCGGGAAGCTCACCACGCTCGGCGCGGACACCGTCGCCGGGCTGCGGGTGCTGCGCGGCCTCGGCGGCGAGCGCGTCTTCGCCGACCGGTACCGGGCCCGCTCGGCCACCGTCCGCCGCGCCGGGGAGGAGGTGGCCCGGGTGCAGGCCGTGCTGGAGGGCCTGCAGGTGCTGCTGCCGGGCCTGCTGACCGCCGCCGTGGTGTGGCTGGGCGCCCGCGCCGCCGTCGGCGGCTCCATCAGCGCGGGCGAGCTCGTCGCCTTCTACGGGCTGTCGGCGTTCCTCGTCATGCCGCTGCGGACCGGGGTGGAGGCGCTGGAGAAGTGGGCCCGCGCCCACGTCGGCGCCCGCAAGGTCCTCACCGTGCTGCGGGTGGACCCGCCCGTGCTCGACGGCGGGGCGGACCCCGCGGCGGGCCGCCGGCCGGGCGGCGCGACCG
>NZ_JBBEOI010000222.1 GCF_037860755.1 Aquipuribacter hungaricus
CGCTGCTCGTGCCCAGCGCGAGCCGCGAGGTGCTCCATGCCGGGCCCGACCCGGCCGCGCTCCGGGGCGCCGCCGGGCGCCTCGCCCAGGACCTCGCCGCCGCCCTGCGCTGAGCCCCCGCGGGGCCGTCGCGACCACGCCGCGAGGTGCTGTTGGACCCGCGGCGACGGCATGGGTACGTTCGTCCGACGCAGCACCCGGTCCACCGCACGACCCGTCCGCACGACCGTCCCGACCGAGCCCAGAGGTGTCACGTGCCCCTTCCCACCCTGACCCCCGAACAGCGCGCGGCCGCCCTCGAGAAGGCCGCGGCCGCCCGTCGGGAACGGGCCGAGGTGAAGAACCGGCTGAAGAACGGGACGGCGACGCTGTCCGAGGTCATCGCCGAGGGCACCACCAACGACGTCGTCGGCAAGATGAAGGTCGCCGCCCTCCTCGAGGCGCTGCCGGGTACCGGCAAGGTGCGCGCCAAGGCCGTCATGGAGGAGATCGGGATCAGCGAGACCCGGCGCGTGCGGGGCCTGGGCGCCAACCAGACCGCCGCCCTCATCGAGCGCTTCGGCGGCAGGTGAGCCCTGCCCCGCCGCCCGCCGGCCCGCCCCGGGTGACCGTGCTGGCCGGGCCCACCGCGGTCGGCAAGGGCACGGTGTCCGCGGACGTCCGCTCCCGCTACCCCGAGGTGGCCATCTCGGTGTCGGCGACGACCCGGCGCCCGCGCCCCGGCGAGGTCGACGGGGTGCACTACCACTTCGTCACCGAGGAGCAGTTCGACCGCATGGTCGCCGGCGGCGAGCTCCTGGAGTGGGCGCTCGTGCACGGCCGGCAGCGCTCCGGCACCCCGCGCCACGCCGTGGAGACCGCCCTGTCCTCCGGCCACCCCGTCCTGCTGGAGATCGACATCCAGGGGGCGCGGCAGATCCGCACGACCTACCCGCAGGCGCAGTTCGTGTTCCTCGCGCCGCCGTCGTGGGACGAGCTCGTGGCCCGGCTGGTCGGCCGCGGCACCGAGGACGACGAGGAGCGGCAGCGCCGCCTGGCCAGCGCCCGGGTCGAGCTGGCGGCCGAGCCGGAGTTCGACCGGACCATCGTCAACCACGACGTCCGCCAGGCCGCCGACGACCTCGTATCATTGATGGGACTGCGGGTCCGCGGCTAGGCCCCGGCAGGCCCGGACGGTGGGTGCCCGCACCCTCCGTCGCCGCACGACCGCAGCCCCGACGTCTGGAGATCCTGTGCCCGGAACACCTGCTGCCCCCGAGGGCATCACCAACCCGCCGATCGACGACCTGCTCACCACCGTCGACTCCAAGTACTCGCTCGTCATCTACGCGGCCAAGCGCGCCCGCCAGATCAACGCCTACTACTCCCAGCTCGGCGAGGGCCTGCTGGAGTACGTCGGCCCGCTCGTGGAGACCCACGTGCAGGAGAAGCCGCTGTCGGTGGCGCTGCGCGAGATCGACGCCGGCCTGCTCACCATCCAGGCCAACCCCGCCGCCCCCGAGGACTGAGACCCCTGCGGGTCGTCCTCGGCGTCGCCGGGGGGATCGCGGCGTACAAGGCCGCGACCCTGCTGCGGCTGCTGCGCGCGGACGGGCACGACGTCACCGTCGTGCCCACCGCGTCGGCCCTGCGCTTCGTCGGCGAGCCCACGTGGTCGGCGCTGTCCGGCCACCCGGTGGCCACCGACGTGTGGACCGACGCCCACGAGGTCCCGCACGTGGCCATCGGCCGCGGCGCGGACCTCGTGGTCGTGGCCCCCGCCACCGCGGACCTGCTCGCCCGGGCCGCGCACGGCCTGGCCGACGACCTGCTCACCAGCACCCTGCTCACGGCGACCTGCCCGGTCCTGCTGGCCCCCGCCATGCACACCGAGATGTGGGCGCACCCGGCCACCCGGGCGAACGTGGCCACCCTCCGCGGGCGGGGCGTCGTCGTCGTCGAGCCCGCCGTCGGCCGGCTGACCGGGGCCGACTCCGGCCAGGGCCGGCTGCCCGAGCCCGAGGACCTGCTGCTGCAGGTCCGCGAGCTGCTCGCCGGCGGCGCGGGCCCGGACCGCGACCGCGCGTCGACGGGCGCCGGCCCGACCGAGGTCCCGGTAGAGGGCGCTCCCGCCGGTGTCTCGCTGACCAGCGTGCCCACCGGCGACCTGGCGGGCCGGCGCGTCGTCGTCAGCGCGGGCGGCACCCGCGAGCCGCTGGACCCGGTCCGCTTCCTCGGCAACGCCTCCTCGGGCCGCCAGGGGATCGCCGTGGCGGAGGCGGCCCGCGACCGGGGTGCCGACGTCCACCTGCTGGCCGCCCACGTCGAGGTCCCGCTGCCCGACGGCGTCCGGACCACCCGGGTGGGCACCGCGGCCGAGCTCCACGCCGCCGTGCTCGACGCGGTGGCCGCGGCCGACGTCCTCGTCATGGCCGCCGCGGTCGCCGACTTCCGGCCCGACGCGGTCGCCACGACGAAGATCAAGAAGAGCGCCGACGACGACGGGGCCCCCGTCCTGCGCCTGGTCCGCACCGTCGACGTCCTCGGCGCGGTGTCGCACGCCCGCCCCCACCCCGGCCTGCTCGTCGTCGGCTTCGCGGCCGAGACCGGGGACGAGACCGGCGACGTCCGCAGCCACGCCGAGCGCAAGCTGCGGGCCAAGGGCTGCGACCTGCTCGTCGTCAACGACGTGTCCGGCGGGGCCGTCTTCGGCAGCGAGGACAACCGCGTCGTCGTCCTCGCCCCGGGCCCCGACGACGGGCCGGCCGTCGAGGTCGCGGCCACCGGCACGCTGGCCAAGCGGGCCGTCGCCGAGGCCGTGCTCGACGCCGTCGTCCACACCCTGGCCCCGTCCTGACGCGGCCCGCGCACCCGGCCCCTAGGGTGTGCGGGGCCTCGTCCCCCCGTGCCCGGGTGACCCGGCACCCCCTCCTGCCCGTCACGCCTGTGGAGAACCGATGACCCTGCGCCTGTTCACGTCCGAGTCCGTCACCGAGGGGCACCCGGACAAGATCTGCGACCAGATCAGCGACGCGATCCTGGACGCGATCCTCGAGCAGGACCCCCGCAGCCGGGTGGCCGTGGAGACCCTGGTCACCACGGGGCTCGTCCACGTCGCCGGCGAGGTCACCACCGAGGCCTACGTCGAGATCCCCAGGATCGTCCGCGAGACCATCCTGCGGATCGGCTACGACTCCTCCGTCAAGGGCTTCGACGGGACCTCGTGCGGGGTGTCGGTGTCCATCGGCCAGCAGTCCGCGGACATCGCGCAGGGCGTCGACAAGGCCCACGAGCTCCGCACCGCCGGCGCCGACGACCCGCTGGACGCCCAGGGCGCCGGCGACCAGGGCCTGATGTTCGGCTACGCGTGCGACGACACCCCCGAGCTCATGCCGCTGCCGATCGCCCTGGCGCACCGGCTGTCGGCGCGGCTGTCCGCGGTCCGCAAGGACAACTCGCTGCCGTACCTGCGCCCCGACGGCAAGACCCAGGTGACCATCGCCTACGACGGCACCACGCCCGTCGCCGTCGACACCGTCGTGCTGTCCACCCAGCACGCCGCCGACGTCTCGCTGGACAGCATGCTGGCCCCGGACATCGAGGAGCACGTCATCCGGCCGGTCCTGGAGAGCGCCGGCCTGGAGACCTCCGGCATGCGCATGCTGGTCAACCCCACGGGGCGCTTCGAGATCGGCGGGCCGATGGGCGACGCCGGGCTCACAGGGCGCAAGATCATCGTCGACACCTACGGCGGCATGGCCCGCCACGGCGGCGGCGCCTTCTCCGGCAAGGACCCGTCCAAGGTGGACCGTTCCGCCGCCTACGCCATGCGCTGGGTCGCCAAGAACGTCGTCGCCGCCGGCCTGGCCACGCGCTGCGAGGTGCAGGTGGCCTACGCCATCGGCAAGGCGTCCCCGGTGGGGCTGTACGTCGAGTGCTTCGGGACCGAGACCGTGCCGCTGGACCGGCTCAGCGCCGCCGTCCGCGAGGTGTTCGACCTGCGCCCGGCCGCGATCATCCGCGACCTGGACCTGCTGCGGCCGGTCTACGCGCAGACCGCCGCGTACGGCCACTTCGGGCGCAGCCTGCCCGGCATGACGTGGGAGACCACCGACCGCGTCGACGCCCTGCTCGCGGCCACCCGCTCCTGAGGCGCGTGCCGCCGGCACGGCGGGCCCAGACGGCGCCCCGCCGGTGAGCCCGGGGGAGCCGGGCCAGCCGACCCTGTTCGGCCCCGCCGCGCGGCGCCGGCGTGCAGTCCCCGCCGCGCCGGCGCCGAACGAGACCGGCCCGGTGGCGGCCGTCGCGGTCGACGTGCCCCTGCCCCACCTGGACCACCCGTTCAGCTACGCCGTGCCGGCGGCGCTGGCGGCGACGGTCCGCCCCGGCGCGCGGGTGCAGGTGCCCTTCGCCGGGCGCACCGAGGACGGCTGGGTGCTCGACGTCGCCGACGGCCCGCTCTCCGGGCTGCGGCCGCTACGCCGCCTGGTCACGCCCGTGCCACCGCTCACCGACGAGGTCGCCGCCCTCGCCCGGGCCGTCGCCGACGCCACCGCGGGCACGCTGGTCGACGTGCTCCGGGCCGCCGTCCCGCCCCGGCACGCCGCGAGCGAGAAGGCGTTCCTGGCGTCGTCGTCGCCCGACGGCGCGGCCGCGGACGTGCCGTCGGGGACGGGCGGGACGGTCGCCACCGTCGACCCGGGTCCGTGGACCGCGTGCGTCGGGGGAGAGGCGTTCCTGCGCCGCACCGCCGCCGGGCAGGGACCGCTGGCCGCGGTCCGTCTGCCGCTGGACGTCGACCCCTGGCAGGCCGTGCTCGTCGCGGTCCGGGCCGCCCTGGCCTCGGACCGTGACGCGGTCGTCGTCCTGCCCGAGGTCGGCGACGTCGAGGCCTGCGACGCCGTCCTGCGGGCGGGCCTGGACGACCCGTCCCAGCTCGCCCTCCTGCACTCCGGGCTGGGCCCCACCGTGCGCTGGCGGGAGTTCCTCCGGCTGCGCACCGGGCGGGCGCGGGTGGCCCTGGGCACCCGGTCGGCGGTCTTCGCGCCCGTCGGCAGGCCGGGGCTGGTCCTCGTCTGGGACGAGGGGGACGACGGGCACGTCGAGCCGCACTCGCCGGGGTGGGACAGCGCCGCCGTCGCCCTGCAGCGGGCGGAGGCCGCGGGGGCCGGGCTCGCGCTCCTGGGCCGGGCGCGACCGGTGCGGACGCAGCACTGGGTGCGCACGGGCTGGGTCAAGGACATCGCGCCCGACCGTGCCCGGCGGCGGGCCGGCGCGCCCCGCGTCGTCGTCCCCGACCCCGCCGACCCGCTCGAGGTGCACGCCCGGGTGCCGCGCGCCGCCCACCGGGTGGCCGCCGAGGCGCTGCAGACCGGGCCGGTGCTCGTGCAGGTGCCGCGGTCCGGCTACGCCACCGCCCTGCAGTGCCGCCGCTGCCGTCACGCGGCGCGCTGCCCGGTCTGCGCCGGTCCGCTCGGCCTGACCGGCAGCACGGGGGCCATGGTGTGCCGCTGGTGCGCGCGGCCGGCCCCGGCGTGGGAGTGCCCGGAGTGCGGCGGCAGGCACGTGCGGGCCGGGGTGGTCGGCGTCGTCCGGTCCGCGGAGGAGTGGGGCCGCGCGTTCCCCGGCACCCCGGTCGCCCTGTCCCACGCCGGTCACCGCGCCGCCGCCGTGGACGGCGCCCCGCGGGTCGTCGTGGCCA
>NZ_JBBEOI010000223.1 GCF_037860755.1 Aquipuribacter hungaricus
CCCCGGAGCTCCCCCAGGCCCCCGTCGCCGCACCAGGTCCCCCGGCCGCACCGGTCACCCCCGCCGACCCCGCCGCCTGGCCGGAGCCGGTGGAGACCGACCCCGTCCTCGCCGCCGCGACCGCCGAGGACTTCCTGCGCCCGGCGGCCCCCGTGGCCGGTGCGCGCACCTCGCTGCCCCTGCCCCGCGCCTCGTGGACGGCGCCCGTCCTCACCGACCCCTACGTGTGGCGGCCGAGCGCGACGGACCGGGTGCTCAAGAACGTCGGCGACCGCGACGTCCTCGTCGTGTGGCCGGAGACGCCGCTCGACGTCAACGGCGGCTTCCAGATCAACGGCGGCGGCGACATCGTCAGCATCGGCGGGGTCATCCAGCCCTCGCGCCGCTACTTCGAGCCGATGACCCCCGCCCCGAACAACAACCGGTGCCTGTACATCGGCGGGTCCACCGAGCAGAAGGCGCCGCGGACGATCCACATCGAGGGCCTGCACTGCGCCGGCCCGAACGTGTGGGAGGGCATCAACATCGACTCCAAGGGGGAGCGCGGCAGCCTCACGGTGCAGATGCGCGACGTGCGCATCGACCGCGTGAACGTCGACCTGCCCGGCGGCGTGGGCAACCACTACGGCGGCGACGCGCTCCAGACGTGGAACGGCCCGCACCGGCTGCTCCTCGACGGGTTCACCGCCAAGGACCTGCACTACCAGGGCCTGTTCCTGCAGCCGTACGCCTTCGGCAGCGGCGCGCTCGGGCAGTGGGAGCTGCGCAACGTCCAGCTCCAGGCGGCCGGCACCGGCTCCGCCTACCTGCTCTGGCTGGCGGACAGCAGCAGCACGCCGCTGTCCTACGGGGTCGAGGGCATGTTCGTGCAGCCGTCCCCGGGCGACACCCGCAAGTACACGATCTGGCACAGCACGACCGACTTCACCCAGGCGGTCATCGGCGCCCCGGCGGAGGACCTGGTCGGCTACGAGGACGTGGGGGTCTACGCCGGACGGTGACGGCCGCCCCCCGGTGGGGTCATGTCCCTGCCGCGGGCGCCCCCGGCTCGGTAGCCTCGACGCAGGCGCCGAGGGGGTCGCGCAGCCACCGCACCGCCCGCGGAGCACCGCGGACGGTGCTCAGACCCGGAGGGACGGCGTGCGATGAGCGGCACCACGGGGGCGCCCGCCCCGCCCCAGCACCCCCAGGGCTTCGACGTCCTGCGCATCGTCGCCGCGTCGATGGTCGTCGTCTCCCACGCGTTCCTGCTGCCCGACGGCAGCGAGCCGGTGGTGCTCCCGCTGGGCGACTTCGGCTTCAACCTGGGCCGGCTCGGGGTCATCGTCTTCTTCGTCGTCAGCGGCTACCTGGTCTGCGGCAGCTGGCTGTCCGACCCCCGCCCGCGCGCCTTCGCCGAGAAGCGCGCCCGGCGGATCATGCCCGGCCTGGTCGTCATGCTCCTGCTCGTCACGTTCGTGCTGGGCCCGCTGCTGAGCACCGCCCCGGACTACCTGCGCCAGCCGGGCACGTACGCCTACCTGCTGCGCAACCTGCTGGTGTTCCCCTACTCCTACGACCTGCCCGGGGTCTTCGAGGACAACCCGGTGACGGCGGTCAACGGCGTGCTGTGGACCCTCGGCGTCGAGGTCACGGCGTACGCCGCGCTCGTCGTGGCCGGCCTGCTGGGCTGGCTCCGGCGCCCCGCCGTGCTCCTGGCGGTCACCGTCGTCCTCGCCGTGGTCGGCTGGCGCCTGCCGCACGACACCATCGGCGACGGCCTGCTCGTGCCCGTGGCGCTGCGCGTGGAGTTCGTCGCGTACTTCTTCGCCGCCGCCACCGTGCGCTCGCTGGGGTGGCGGCCGGGCGCCCGGAGCGCGCTCGCGGCCGCCGGCGTGGTCGCGCTGCTCGTGCTCACGCAGGCCCCGCTGTCGGTGCTGCTCGTGCCCGCCGGGACCGTCCTCGTGCTCTACGTCGGCACCCGCGCCTGGCCGGCCGCGCGCCCGGTGACGCGCCTCGGCGACCCGAGCTACGGCACGTACATCTACGGCTTCGTCCTGCAGCAGGTGCTCGTGGGGCCGCTCGGCCTCGGCGACCTGCCGGTGTGGCAGCTGGCGGCGGTGTCGCTCGTGCTGTGCCTGGGCATCGGGTACCTGTCGTGGCACCTGGTGGAGAAGCGGTTCCTGCGACGCCGGACGCCCACGGTCCAGGCGGCCAGGACGGCGGAGGAGGCCGGCACACCCGGGCAGGGGACGCCGGAGGACCAGGGCAGGCCCGAGGGGGACCACCGCCCCGTCGGGACCCGCACGGACCCCGCCGCAGGCTGACCCGCGCGCTCGTCACGGGCCGGCCGGTGCAGGCCAGGGCGGCACCGGGCCCGACGGCCCGGTCAGGCCGTCAGGCCATGGCCCTCAGGCGGCGAGGGGGACGGTGCGGTCGCCGACGGTGTCCGCCACGACCTCGCGCATGCGCTGGGCGAAGCTGGCCTGGCTGAAGCGGCCGGCGTGCCGGCGCACCGCGTCCCGGTCGAGGTCCGGCATGGTCCGCAGGGTCGCGGCGACGGCCGACGCCTCGGGCGCCTCGATGAAGACCCCGCTCACGCCCTCGTCGGTGGAGTCCAGGTACCCGCCGGCGCGCAGCACGGCGACCGGGGTGCCGAAGGCGTTCGCCTCGATCGGCGTCAGGCCGAAGTCCTCGTAGGACACCGCGACCAGGGCGCGGGCGTTGGCGTACAGCCACCGCAGCTGCGCGTCGGAGACGACGCCGAGCCAGCGGGCGTGCGCGTCCTCCTGCTCCCCGGAGGGGGCGGAGCCGACCACGGCGAGGGTGGCATCGCCGAGCAGGCCGACCCCGTCGATGACGGCGCGGACGTTCTTGTACCCGCGGCCGCGGCCGACGGTGAGGAAGAAGCCGGGCTCCAGGCCCTCGACCGGGTCCTGCGGGCCGTCGACGTCGATGCTCACCGGCGGGTGGACGATCGTGGCCGGCCGGTCGTAGACCCGCTCGATCCGGGCCGCGACGCTGGAGGAGTTGGCGACGTAGGTGTCGACCCGCGAGGCGGCCCGGCGGTCCCAGCTCTCCAGGCGCGCGCGCAGCGGGGCGGTGAGCGCGCGCTGCCACGCCCGGGGCAGGTAGTCCTCGGTCTGGTAGAGCCAGCGCGCCGGGTTGTGGCAGTAGGCCACGAGCGCGCAGCCGTCGGGCACGCCCACGCCGTGGGCCCAGCCCGAGGTGCTCGCGACGACGACGTCGGCGTCGGCCACGCTCGTGCGGTCCCACGCCTGGGCGAGGAACGGCAGCGCCGCGCGGGGGTCCTTGCGGACCAGGGGCCAGCGCTGCAGCGGGCCGGTGGCGATCTCGCGGTCGCGGAAGCCAGGGAACGACAGCTCGGGCTCGTACACGCTGGTCACGAACGGGGCGCCGGGGAACGCGTCGCCGAGGGCCAGGGCGACGCGCTCGGCGCCGCCGCGCTGGGTGAGGTAGTCGTGGGCGATGACGGTCCGCATGTCAGGCTCCCTGGGGGGTCGGCACGGGCAGGGCGAGGGCGGTGCGCATGGCGTCGAGCTGGTCGTCCCAGCGCTCGGCCTGGACGGAGAGGGCCTGCTCCGCCCGGTCGGCGGCGGCAGCGGGGTCGTCGGAGAGGGCCTCACGGACCCCATCGGCCAGCGCCGCCGCCTCGTTACCGCGGTGGCGGGCGAGGGGGAAGACCTCGCGCAGCGTGGGCCAGTCGCTGACGACGAGCGCCCGCCGGGCGTACACGGCCTCGTAGGCCGCACGCATCACCGAGGTGGGCTCGGTGGTCAGCGCGAGGACCACGTCGGACTGCTCGAGGCGGGCCCGGTAGGCCTGCTGGTCGAGGAAGCCGGTGAACACGACGTTGGAGGGGGCGGCCTCGACCATGCCGGCCGGGGCGCGGTCGACGTCGCCGGTGACCAGCACGTCGACGTCGGGCAGCAGCGCGGCGGCCGCGACGACCTCGGCCACGGGCTCGTCGGAGGAGAAGACGCCGACGAACAAGACCTGCGGGCGCTCCGACCGCACCGCGGGGGCCACCTGCCAGGCCGGCGGCGCCTCGTGGACGACGAGCCCGCGAGCACCCCAGCGCTGCACCTCGGCCACCCAGCTGCTCGTGGTGACCATGACCCCGGACGAGCGGCGGCCGAGCCAGCGGGTGATGCCCAGGGTCCGGGCCGCGACCGCGTTGCCCTTGACCCCGAAGGAGCTGGTGTGGCTGTCCAGGAGGAACCGGGCGCCGGTGAGCCGCGCGTAGGCAGCGACCACGAGACCCGGCACCACGGGCGGGTTGACGACGACCACGGCCCGCGGGCGCAGCCGGACCAGCGCGGCGGCCGTCAGCAGCACGCTCACCGCGTAGCGGACGAGCACGAGGCGACGCGCGGCCAGGGCGCCGGGGTACACGTGGACCGCGCGGCCACCGAGGGCGTAGGCCATCTCCTCGGCACGACCACCGTGACGCTGCCACGTGACGTGGCAGAAGGGGGTCGTGCTGGGTGACGGTCGTCGCACGGGTGTCGCTCCTCGATAAGGTCGGGGGGTGACGACTGCGCTGACGACACGTGGGCAGGGCCATCGTACCCGTCTCGTGGTACCCGTCCACCCCCGCGACGAACTGTCCCTCGGATGAGCGACGCCCCCGGCACCCCGTCCAGCGCGTCCGCCCGGACCCCGTCCGGCCAGGCCGCGGCGGCGGGCTCGGCCCGCCCCGGCGGCCGACCCGCCTTCGTCGCCACCACCGGCGGCCACCTGGTCCAGCTGACCCACCTGGCCCGGCTGCTCGAGCCCGCGCGCCACGAGCAGGGCCTCTGGATCACCCACCGCACCCCGCAGAGCGAGAGCATGATGGCCGGGCGCGACGTGCGCTTCGTGCCGTTCGTGCACGCCCGCCGCGTCCACGAGGTCCTCCTGGGCACCCCGCGCCTGCTGGCGATGCTGCGCCGCGAGGGCGTCGACACCGTCTACAGCACCGGGGCGGCCGTGTCGCTCGCCGCCCTGCCGCTGGCCCCGCTGGTCCGCACCCGGCCGGTGTTCGTCGAGAGCCTGGCCCGGGCGGACGGGCCGTCGATGGCCGGCAAGGTCCACCAGCGCCTGCCGTGGGTGCAGCGCTACACCCAGTACCCCGCCAACGCCGGGCCGCGCTGGCGCCACGAGTTCAGCCTGCTCGACACCTTCGCCCTGGCCGAGCCGGTGCCCACGACGCCCCGCCGGGTGCTGGTCAGCGTCGGCACCGCCCGCCCCTGGGGGTTCGAGCGGATGCTGCGGCGGGTGCTGGAGGTGCTGCCCCCGGGCGCCGACGTGCTGTGGCAGACCGGCGTCACGAGCACCGCGGGCCTGGAGCTGCCGGGGACCGTCGTGGCGAGCATGTCCGACGAGGAGTTCCGCACCGAGATCGACCGCGCCGACGTCGTCGTCTCCCACGCCGGTGTCGGCACCTTCGTCCGCTGCCTCGAGGCCGGCAAGGCGCCCGTGCTCGTCCCCCGGCGCGCCGCCCACGGCGAGCACGTCGACGACCACCAGCTGCAGATCGCCGGGGTGGCCGCCGCGCGCGGCCTCGCGGTGGTCCGGGAGGCCGACGAGCTCGCCCCCGACGACCTGCTCGCCGCCGCCGCGCTGCGCGTGGTGCCCGCGTGAGCGCCGCCGAGGTG
>NZ_JBBEOI010000224.1 GCF_037860755.1 Aquipuribacter hungaricus
GCGCTCGGCCGTGCTCCAGGTGCTCGCGCAGGAGATCGAGGCGCTCGGCGCGCACGTCACCGCCGGCCCCGGCGGCGGGCTCGCCGTCGCCCGCCCCCCGCACGACCCGGGGCTGGTCGTCGACGTGGACGTCGACCACCCGGACCCCGCCCTGCTCGTCGGCCGCCGTGCCGGGCTGGCCGAGGCCGGCTGGGAGCACCGCCTCGTGGCGGCCGAGCTCGTGGCGGCCGACGTCGCCGGGGTGGCCCTGGGCCTGGTCGGCCCGCGGCCCGATGACGCCGAGGCGTTCGACGGGGACATCGTTGGTTCGGACAGCGCGACCGCTACGGCTGGTGGGACTCCGGGTGGCGCCCCTGCCCCCGACGAGACACCGGCGGGCGACGGCCTGGACCGGGCGAGCTCCGGGGCGGTCCAGGTCGCTGCCGACCCGTCGGACGACGGCGCCCAGCATGACGCCGCCACGCCTGCTCCGGGTGACTCGGGTGCCTCGACCAAGGGTGCCTCGATCGGGGTCGCTTCGAGCGATGGCGCCTCCAGCGACGGTGCCAGGGGCAATGGCGCCGACACCGCCGGGGCCGTTGGTGCCGGGGTCGACAGCGCCGGGGCTGACAGCGCCGGGGCTGACACCTCCGGGGCTGACACCTCCGGGGCTGACACCTCCGGGGCTGACACCTCCGGGGCTGACACCGCCGGGGCCACCGGCGCCGAGGTCGATGACGCCGACACCGCCGTCGTGCCCGGGACCGCGCCCGACGACGGCACCACTGGCGAGCCGCTCGACCAGGACCCAGCCCCTGGCGGTTCCGCGGCCCCGCGCGACAGTGGAACCGCCGGCCCGGTGCAGGTCGTCGACCTCCGCGGCGACTCGGGAAACCCCCGCCAGGCAGGTGCGCCGTCGACGACCGGCCCGACGCCCCCTACCCACGTGCCGTCGCGCGCCGGGCTCCGTGGCGAGCCGGTCGTCCCCGGCGTCTCCTCCGACGACACCGACCTGGGCTGGGGCGGCCGCCCGGACGGCGACGACGACGACCGCATCCTCAGGGAGCGCCCGCCCCACTGGTGACCCGGCCGGGCGCGCGTGCGCCCGGCCGGACCGTCAGCGCTGCTGCGCCCGCAGCAGGTCGCGGATCTCGGTGAGCAGCTCGACGTCCGGCGCCGGGCCCTCCTCGGCAGCGAGCTGCCCGCGGTTGCGGAGCTCGGTGAGCTTGTTCATGGGCAGCACGAACACGAAGTAGACGACGGCCGCGGTGATGAGGAACTGCAGGATGCCGCCGATGACCGCGCCGAAGTTGACGAGCGTCGCCTCGTTGCCCGCGCGCAGCAGGATAGACAGGCCGGGCACGTCCCCGCCGCCCCCCGCGGCCGCCAGCACCGGGTTGATGATGTTCTCGGTGAACGAGGCCACCAGCGCCGCGAAGGCGGTGCCGATGACCACCGCCACGGCGAGCTCGACGATGTTGCCGCGGAGGACGAAGTCCCTGAAGCCTGTGAGCATGCGGTCTCCTGGGTGGCTGGTCGCTGGCAGGGCGGCGCCGGTCGGCGCCCCCCGGTCCAGGACCCTAGCCAGGCTCCCGGGGGTCCGGTACCCCCGTCCCGGTCGTCACGGCTGGCCCCGGACGGCGACGAGCAGCGCTGTCCCTGCCCGGGCCGCCAGCGCGGCGGCCTCGCCGTCGGTCACCGCCAGGGCGATACCCGTCGCCGCGGGGGCACCCGTGAGCAGCCCGGACCCGCCGCCGCCTGCGCCGTCGACCGGTCCGGCACCGGTCAGCCCCCCGACCGCCGGCGGGCCCACGACGAGCGCCCCGTCGACGACCCGCTGCCCCGGCGGAGCCGGACCCTCGGCGAACGGGTCGGAGGCGACCGGGGACACGGCGGCGTAGACGTCGACCCGGCTGCCGGGCGGGGCGAGCGCCAGCACGGCGGGGTCAGCCGGCTGCACGGCCACCAGCACGCGGTCCACCGGCACGACGAGCCCCGGCGGGGGCAGGCCCACCGCGTCCGTGCCCGGCCCGGCGCCCAGGGCCAGGGCGGTCGCCAGCACTACGGCCACGGGGAGCAGCAGCGGCCGGGCCCGGGCGGCGGTGCGCCTCACACGCCGGCGCGACCCGGGGTCGAAGCCGACCCGGCCGGCGCCCGACGGCCACGCTGGTGTCCTCACCCGGCGATCGTGCTCGTCGCGGCGACCTTGTCGGACGGCCGACCGGGTGGCCTGTGGACGCGGCGGTCACCGGCCGCCTGTGGGTACGGCCGGCCGCCGGTCAGGCGGCGGAGGTCCCGGACGAGCCCGAGGAGCTGGACGAGGACGAGCCGGACGAGCCGGACGAGGACGAGCCGGACGAGCCGGACGAGGACGAGCCGGACGAGGACGAGCCGGACGACGACGCGGCGGCGGGAGCCTTGGCGGGGGTGCCCGTGGTGCCCGACCCGCCGGTCGACGACCCGGACGAGGAGTCCGAGGACGACGACGACGAGGACGACTCGGAGGAGCCGCCCGAGACGCTGCCGCTCGTGCCGTTGCGCGAGTCGGTCCGGTAGAAGCCCGAGCCCTTGAAGACGACGCCGACGGCGCCGAACTTCTTGCGGAGCCGTCCCTGGCACTGCGGGCACTCGGTGAGCGAGGCCTCGGAGAAGGACTGCTGGGCGTCGAACTCGTGACCGCACGCGGTGCACGCGTAGGCGTACGTCGGCACGTGGCCTCCTGGCGTCCTGGGGGCACGGGGCCCTGGTGTGGGGGCGACGACTGGCACTCAGTCGCGGCGAGTGCCAAGAGTACCGCCCCGGCGGGGACCCGGGCGCGGGCCGGCCGGGCGGCCGGTGCGCTCAGCCGGTCGCGAGGGCCAGGAACTCCTGGCGGGTGCGGGCGTCCTCGCGGACCCTGCCGAGCAGGGCCGACGTGGTAGTGCTCGAGCCCCTGGCCTGCACGCCGCGCACGGTCATGCACGTGTGCTCCGCGGACAGGACGACCCCGACGCCGCGCGGGGCGAGGTGCTCCTGCAGGTACCGGGCGATCTGCTGGGTCATCCGCTCCTGCACCTGCGGCCGCTTGGCGAACAGCTCGACGACGCGGGCGAGCTTGGACAGCCCGAGGATCCGCCCGCCGGGCAGGTAGGCGACCGTCGCGGTACCGGTGAAGGGGAGCAGGTGGTGCTCGCACACGGACGTGAAGGGGATGTCGCGGGCCACGACCATCTCGTCGTAGCCCTCGTCGTTGGCGAAGGTCGTCATCTCGAACGGCCGGGGCCGGAACATCTCGGCGTACGCGCGGGCCATCCGGTCGGGGGTCCGGTCCAGCCCCGGGGCGCTGAGGTCCATCCCGAGGGCCTCGAGGAACGCCCGTGCGGCGGCGGTCGCGGCCGGCAGGTCGGGCTCCGGCAGCGGCCCGGTGACGACCTCCGGTCCGGTCGCCGGGCGCAGCGAGCGCCGGCCGGCGGGCTGGGGGACGGTCACGTGGGCTCCCTCCGGGGCGTCGGGTCAGGGTCCGCCGCTCCGGCGTCACCGTAGCGACGCCTCAGGGCGCCTGCCTGCCCCTCGGCAGCGCCCGGCGGACCACCACGCCGCCGGCAGGGGCGTCCGGGCGGGCGACCGCGGAATGGCCGGCGTCGTCGTCGCCCCAGCTGGCGAGGCGGCCGCCCTCGCTGACGGCCCGCAGCCGCCGGTCGACCCGGTCGCGGACGGCGGGCGTGGTGACGACGAGCAGGGAGTCGCCGTGGCGCAGCGTCGTCGTGGGCGTCGGCACGACGGCGCCGTCGGGGCGGACGACGAGCGAGACGTGGGCCGGCTGCGGCAGCCGCAGCTCCTGCACGCTCACCCCGTGCAGCCGCGAGGAGTCGTGGACGTGGACCTCGAGCAGGTCTGCGCCCATCCGGCCCAGGGGGGTGCTCTCGACGTCGACGTCCTCGCTGTCCAGCCGCTCGACCAGCCCGAGCCGCCGCGCCAGCACGGGCAGCGTCGGTGCCTGCAGCAGCACGGACACCACGACGACGACGAACACGACGTCGAAGATGCGCTGCGCGCCCGGCGCGCCCTCGACGACCGGGATGGTGGCCAGGACGATCGGCACCGCCCCGCGCAGGCCCGCCCACGACAGGAACACCTGCTCCCGCCAGGGCACCCGGAACCACACCATCGACGACATCACCGACAGCGGCCGGGCGACGAGGACGAGCACCGCCGTCACCGCGAGCGCCGGCAGCACGACCCCGGGCAGCCGGGACGGGGTGACGAGCAGCCCGAGCAGGACGAACAGGCCGATCTGCGCGAGCCAGCCGAGCGAGGTCGCGAAGCCGCGGGTGGCCGCACCGTGGGGGAGCCGGCGGTTGCCGAGCACGAGGGCGGCGACGTAGACGGCGAGGAACCCGCTGCCGTGGACGAGGTGCGCGGCCCCGTAGGCGATGCCGACCGCGGCGACGACGGCCAGCGGGAACGGCCCGGACACCGGCGTCGCCAGCCGCGACAGCACGGCCGCGCCGAGCCAGCCCACCGCCACCCCGACGACGAGCCCGATGACCAGCGCGGCCGCGGCCAGCAGGACGGCCAGCCACCACGGCTCTCCCTCCTGCCCTGTCGCGGACGCCGTGAGGGCGATGACGGCCAGCACGGCCGGGGCGTCGTTGAACCCGGACTCGGCCTCGAGCATCCCCACCACGCGGCGGGGCAGCCGCACCGAGCGCAGCACGGAGAACACGGCGGCGGAGTCGGTGCTGGCGACCACGGCCCCGAGCAGCATCGAGGTCAGCAGGTCGAGGTCGAGCAGCAGCCAGGCCCCCACGCCGGTGACGAGGAACGACACGCACGTGCCGACCGTGGCCAGCAGCGAGGCCGGGGCCAGGGACGACCGGATCGACTCCCACCGGGTGGTGAGCCCGCCCTCGGCGAGGATGAGCCCGAGCGCGACGTACCCGGCGTCCTGCGCGAGCTGCTGGTCGTCGAAGGGGATGCCGAGGACGTCCTCGCCGAGCACGATGCCGAGGCCCAGGTAGAGCAGGAGCGACGGCAGACCGGTCCGGGTCGACAGCCGGACCGCGGCGACCGCCGCGATGAGCACGACCGCCCCGACGACCAGGACGAGCTCTGGCGCGACGGTCATCAGAGGTCCTCCTGCCGGTCGGCCTGGCCTGGTATCGGTCGGTCGGTCGGGGGACGGGGCGACGGCGGTGCTGCCGGCGTCGTCCGTGAGGAGGTCCGGGGCGGTCCGTGTGCGAGCGGGAGGCCCCGGGAACCCGTCCGGGCCCCAGGGTACGGGAACGAGGCCTCCCCGGGCCGGGACCGACCAGCGAATCAGCGGAGCAGGACCACCCCGGACGGCGTGAGGGCCCCGTGCACGGCGACGTCGTGCGGTTCGCGCGGCAGCAGGTCGTCGAGGACCTCGTCGTCGTGGACGACGGCGAGGACCAGCGGGCCTCCCTCGCCCGGTCGACGGCCCGGGGCCGTGTGCGCGCGGGCCAGCGCGCGGTCGTAGGACCCGCCGCCCTGGCCCAGCCGGGTGCCGGCCCGGTCGACCGCGAGCGCCGGCACCAGGACGAGGTCGCACGAGGCCACCGCCGCGGTCCCGAGCCGCGGGCCGCCGGGACCCCGGTCCGGGGTCTGTCCAGCGGCGGGGCCGTCGCCGTCGACGAG
>NZ_JBBEOI010000225.1 GCF_037860755.1 Aquipuribacter hungaricus
GCCGGGGCGGTGCGCGCCTGGCTGCGTGCCCCCTCGGGGGCGGGCCGGGGGCCGTCGGGCTGCGGGCGGGCGTCGCCGCCGCCCGGACGGGACCCGACGGAGGTCGCGGACGTGGGACCGGGATCGGTGGTGCTCACCCGTCACCTCCCGTGCTGTCGCCTGACGGACCGTCCGGCCCCCTACCCTCTGACGGTACCTGCTCGTCCCCGGAGTCCGTCACCTCGACCACGTCGGACACGTCGACGGTCTCGACCGGGACGTCGGACGGTGCCGCGCCCTGGCCCTCGCCGGCGGCCTCGTCGTCGATCCGGACCTCGCTGTTGAGCGTGGCCGCGAGCACGCCGTCGCCCTCGCCGGGCTTGGTGAGGATGACGCCGAAGGTGTCGCGCCCGCTCGAGCGGATGTCGGTCACCCGGGTCCGCATGACGCGGCCGGACTGCATGATCACGAGCATCTCGTCGCCGTCGTGGGCGATGAGGGCCGCGACCAGGTCGCCGCGCTCGTCGCTGGCCCTGGCCACCTTGATGCCGAAGCCGTTGCGGCCCTGCACCCGGTAGTCGCTGACCGGGGTCCGCTTGGTGTAGCCGCGGTCGGTGACGACGAGGACGTCCCCGGTCGAGCCGGCCGGGACCACCCGGGCGTCGAGCAGGTCGTCGCCCTGGCGGAACCGCATCCCGGTGACGCCGGAGGTGTCGCGGCCCATCGGGCGCAGCTGGTCGTCGTCGGTGGTGAACCGGATGCTCATGCCCTTGCGGGACACGAGCAGCAGGTCGTCCTCGGCGCTGCCCAGGCGGGCCGCCACCAGCTCGTCCCCGTCGCGGAGCTTGACGGCGATGAGGCCGCCCGAGCGGGGCGAGTCGTAGTCGCGCAGCCGCGACTTCTTGACCAGGCCCTGCCGGGTGGCGAGCAGCAGGTACGGCATCGCCTCGTAGTCGGCGATGTCGAGGACCTGGGCGATGGTCTCGTCCGGCTGGAAGGCGAGCAGGTTGGCGACGTGCTGGCCCTTGGCGTCGCGCGCGCCCTCGGGCAGCTCGTAGGCCTTCGCCCGGTAGACCCGGCCGAGGTTGGTGAAGAACAGCAGCCAGTGGTGGGTGCTCGTGGTGAAGAAGTGCTCGACCACGTCGTCCCCGCGCAGCGAGGCCCCGCGGATCCCGCGGCCGCCGCGGCGCTGGGCACGGTAGGCGTCGGCGCGGGTGCGCTTGGCGTAGCCGCCGCGGGTGATGGTGACGACGACCTCCTCCTCGGGGATGAGGTCCTCCATCGACACCTCCCCGGCGGCGGGGACGATGCGGGTGCGGCGGTCGTCGCCGTACTTGTCGACGATGGTGGCCAGCTCGGTGGAGACGATCTCGCGCTGCCGCTGGGGCGTGGCGAGGATGTCCTCGTAGTCCTCGATCTGGGCGGTCAGCTCGGTGTACTCGTCGGCGATCTTCTGCCGCTCGAGGGAGGCCAGCTGGCGCAGCTGCATCGCGAGGATCGCGCGCGCCTGCGTCTCGTCGATGTCGAGCAGCTCCATGAGCCCGTTGCGGGCGTCCTCCACCGTCGCCGAGCGGCGGATGAGCGCGATGACGTCGTCGAGGTTCTCCAGCGCCTTGAGGTAGCCGATGAGCAGGTGCTGGCGCTCCTTGGCCTGGCGCAGCCGGTAGGCCGTGCGCCGCTGGATGACCTCCAGCTGGTGGGCGATCCAGTGCGTGATGAACCCGTCGAGGCTCAGGGTGCGGGGGATGCCGTCGACCAGGGCGAGCATGTTCGCGCTGAAGTTGAACTGCAGCTGCGTGTGCTTGTAGAGGTTGTTGAGGACGACCTTGGCGACCGCGTCGCGGCGCAGCACGATGACCAGGCGCTGACCGGTGCGCCCGGAGGTCTCGTCGCGGATGTCGGCGATGCCGGCGAGCTTGCCGTCCTTGACCATCTCGGCGATCTTCTCGGCGAGGTTGTCCGGGTTGACCATGTACGGCAGCTCGGAGACGACCAGGCAGGTGCGGCCCTGGATCTCCTCGACCTCGACGACGGCGCGCATGGTGATGGAGCCGCGGCCGGTCCGGTAGGTGTCCTCGATCCCCTGCTTGCCCATGATCACGCCGTGGGTGGGGAAGTCCGGGCCCTGCACCCGCTCCATGAGCGCGTCGAGCAGCTCGGGACCGGTGGTGTCCGGGTGGTCCAGGGCGAACTGGACCGCGGCGGCCACCTCGCGCAGGTTGTGCGGCGGGATGTTCGTCGCCATGCCGACCGCGATGCCGCTGGAGCCGTTGACCAGCAGGTTCGGGAACCGGGACGGCAGGACGAGCGGCTCCTGCGTGCGGCCGTCGTAGTTGTCGCCGAAGTCGACGGTGTCCTCGCCGATGTCGCGGACCATCTCCATGGCCAGCTGCTCGAGGCGGCACTCGGTGTAGCGGGGGGCGGCCGCGCCCTGGTTGCCGCGGGAGCCGAAGTTGCCCTGCCCGTCGATGAGCGGGTACCGCATCACCCAGCGCTGGACGAGGCGGACCATGGTGTCGTAGATCGCCGTGTCGCCGTGGGGGTGGTACTGCCCCATGACGTCGCCGACGACGCGGGTGCACTTGGAGTGCTGCCGGTCAGGGCGGTAGCCGCCGTCGAACATCGCGTACAGGACGCGGCGGTGGACCGGCTTGAGGCCGTCGCGGACGTCCGGCAGCGCACGGCTGACGATGACGCTCATCGCGTAGTCCAGGTAGGAGCGCTGCATCTCCAGCTGGATGTCGACCGGCTCGATCCGGTCGCCCAGCGGTGCGTCGGTGGTGTCGGTCACGCTGCGGTGCCTCCGTCAGGGTGGGGCTCGGGGTGCGTCGGGCGCCGGGCGGTGCCGGCGGGCTCGCTCAGATGTCGAGGAACCGGACGTCCTTGGCGTTGCGCTGGATGAAGGAGCGGCGGGACTCCACGTCGTCGCCCATGAGGACGCTGAACATCGCGTCCGCCGCGGCCGCGTCGTCGAGGGTGACCCGGAGCAGGGTGCGGGTGGCCGGGTTCATCGTCGTGTCCCACAGCTCCTCGTAGTTCATCTCGCCGAGGCCCTTGTAGCGCTGGACCGCCTGGTCCTTGGGGAGCCGGCGACCCTTGGACAGGCCGTCCTTGACCAGCGCGTCGCGCTCGCGGTCGCTGAACACGTACTCGTGCTCGGCGTTGCTCCACTTGATCCGGTACAGCGGCGGCTGCGCGAGGAACACGTGCCCGGCCTCGACGAGCCCGCGCATGTAGCGGAACAGCAGGGTGAGCAGCAGCGTGGTGATGTGCTGGCCGTCGACGTCGGCGTCGGCCATGAGGACGATCTTGTGGTACCTCAGCTTGGCGACGTCGAAGTCCTCGCCGATCCCGGCGCCGAGGGCGGTGATGAGCGCCTGGATGGCGTCGCTGCCCAGCGCCCGGTCCAGCCGCGCCTTCTCGACGTTGAGGATCTTGCCGCGCAGCGGGAGGATCGCCTGGGTCTCGGGGTCGCGGCCGTCGATCGCCGAGCCGCCGGCGGAGTCACCCTCGACGATGTAGATCTCGCAGCGCACCGGGTCGTTGGACTGGCAGTCCTTGAGCTTGCCGGGCATGGAGTTGGACTCCAGCAGGCCCTTGCGGCGGGTGGCCTCGCGCGCACGCCGGGCGGCGACCCGGGCGGCCGCGGCCTGCTGCGCCTTGCGGATGATGTCGCGGGTCTCGCGCGGGTGGCTGGCGAACCAGTCGCCGAGGGAGTCGCCGAGCACCTTCTGCACGTAGCTCTTGGCCTCGGTGTTGCCGAGCTTGGTCTTGGTCTGGCCCTCGAACTGCGGCTCGGCGAGCTTGACGCTGATGACCGCGGTGAGCCCCTCGCGGATGTCGTCGCCCGTGATCTGCTCGTCCTTCTTGAGCATGTTGTTGTCGCGGGCGTACCGGCCGACCAGCGAGGTCAGCGCCGCACGGAAGCCCTCCTCGTGCGTGCCGCCCTCGTGGGTGTTGATGGTGTTCGCGTAGGTGTGGACGGACTCGGAGTACGCCCCGGTCCACTGCATCGCGATCTCGACGCTGATGTGCTTGTCGTCCGCCTCGGCCTCGAAGGCGAGGATCTCGTCGTGCACCGGCTCGCTCTTCTTGGAGGAGTTGAGGTGCTTGACGTAGTCGACGAGCCCGTCGTCGTAGCGGTACGTCGTCCGGGACTCCGTCGGGGCCGCGCCGCGGTCGCCCGCGTCGACGTCGTCGGTGCCGTCGCTGACGTGCGCCTGCCGCTCGTCGACGAGCGTGAGCTGCAGGCCCTTGTTGAGGAACGCCATCTGCTGGAACCGGCTGCGCAGGGTCTCTGCGTCGTACTCGACGGTCTCGAAGATCTCCGGGTTGGACCAGAACGTCACCGAGGTGCCGGTGCCGTCGGTGGGCTCGCCGCGCTCGAGCGGGCCGGTGGGCACACCGTTCTCGAACGACATCCGCCAGTGGTAGCCCTGCCGGCGGACCTCGACGTCGAGCCGGGTGCTCAGCGCGTTGACGACGCTGACGCCGACGCCGTGCAGGCCGCCGGACACCGCGTAGCCGCCGCCGCCGAACTTGCCGCCGGCGTGCAGGACCGTGAGCACGACCTCGAGCGCGGGCTTCTTCTCGACCGGGTGCATGTCGACCGGGATGCCGCGGCCGTCGTCGACGACGCGGACGCCGCCGTTGTCCAGAAGCGTGATCTCGATCTGCGTGCACCAGCCGGCGAGCGCCTCGTCGACGCTGTTGTCGACGACCTCCTGCACGAGGTGGTGCAGCCCGCGGGGGCCGGTCGAGCCGATGTACATGCCCGGGCGCTTGCGGACCGCCTCGAGGCCCTCGAGGACCGAGATGTTGCTGGCGTCGTAGCCGGAGGCCGAGCCGACGGCCGCCTGGTCCGGGCCTGCCTCCGGCGCGGCGGGCACCGCGGCGTCGCCGGTGCCGGGGGAGGTGCTGGGGGTGGACTCTTCGGGTCTGGTCCCGTCGGTCACGCGGCAAGGCTCCTCAGGATGGCGGACAACCCTGTGAGTCTACCCTTACCGCGCTCCCGCGACCGACCGCCGCACCGGGCGGGGTGTGCACAGCGGCCCCTGACGGCGCCTGTGGGCGGAGCGACCCCCGTCCGCGTGGGTCCCCCCGCGGAGCCTCAGCCGTACGTGTCGCGGGCGCCGCGGCCGCGCACGCTGAGCCGGCCACGCTTCCACGACGGGGCGTCCGGCGCCAGCACCTCGATGTGCCCGACCACGCCCTCGCCGACGACCGCGTCGAGCCGCCGGCGCACGTCCGGGACGAGCATCCGCAGCTGCGTGGCCCACGCCGTCGTCGACGCCCGCACCGTGAGGGTGCCGTCGGAGAAGCCGACCGGGACGCAGTGGGTGGCCACGTGGTCGCCGACGACCTCGGGCCAGCGGCCCATGACGCCGCCGACGGCGACCGCGTCGGTCCAGCCGGCCTGGGCGACGAGCGAGCCGGTGACGTCGGCCAGGCCCACCGGGTCGCGGCCGTCCTTGCCGGCCCCGGACAGGGTGACCTCCTGGCCCGCGCGGTAGCCGGCCGCGGTCCGCGCCCGCCCGCCGAGCGCACCGCCGGGCATCCCGGGACGCATCCCGCGGGCGCG
>NZ_JBBEOI010000226.1 GCF_037860755.1 Aquipuribacter hungaricus
AGGCGATGGCGGCGTAGGCGCGCGCGAGCCCGGCGACGGTGGTGCCGAACGCGGGGGCGCCGCAGCCGTCGACGGCCACCTCCGGCGAGACGCTGCCGGCGAGCCGGGCCGTCGCCGTGGCGATCGCCTGCTGCACCGGGTGCCCGGCCCCGGTGTACCCCTCGGTGGGCCAGCCCGCCGCGACCGACGCGGCGAGCATGCCCGCGTGGTTGCCCGAGCAGTTCTGGGTGAGCGACGTCGGTCCGTGCCCGGCGGTCCGCCACGCGTGGGCCGCCTCGGCGTCGATCGGCAGGTCCGGCGTGCCCCGCAGGTCGTCCTCCGTCAGCCCGGCGTGCGCGAGCAGGCGGCGCACCACGTCGAGGTGGCCGGGCTCGCCCGAGTGGCTCGCGCACGTCACCGCCAGGAGCTCGTCTTCCACGTCCAGGCCGGCCTCGAGGAAGGCCACGGCGTGGAGCAGCTTGAGCGCGGAGCGGGGGAGCACGACGAGCGAGGCCGACCCCAGCGAGGCGACGACCTCCCCGGCGACGTCGTCCGTGGCCCCCGCGGGCAGGCGCACGGCCGCGCCCACGCCGTGGTGCAGGCACTCGACGACCCCGCTGCGCAGCGTCACCGCCGCGGGCCGCGCGGCGGCCACCATCGCGGCGGCCGCCGTCACGGGGTCGGCGGGGACGGCAGGGGCAGCGAGGTCGTCGGTCACGCGGGGGAACCTGCCACACGCGGGCCGGGGCCCGCAGGCGCTCCTGAGGGTTCATGCGTTGCCATGTATAGTCATGCAGATGACGGTGACGACAGCCCGGGGTGCGCTGGAGCGCCCCGTCGGCGAGCAGTGGCTCGACCGGCACGCGGCGGCGCTCATGGGCACCTACGGCCGACCGGCCCGCGTCCTGGTGCGCGGCGAGGGCGCCTACGTCTGGGACGCCGACGGCACCCGGTACACCGACCTGCTGGCGGGCATCGCGACCACCGCGCTCGGCCACGCCCACCCGGCGCTCACCGGCGCCGTCACCGCGCAGCTGTCGACCCTGGGCCACGTGTCCAACCTCGCGGCGACCCCCGTCCAGGTCGGCCTCGCGGAGGAGCTGCTGCGCACCTGCGACGCCCCCGCCGGCAGCCGGGTGTTCCTCTGCAACTCCGGCGCCGAGGCGATCGAGGCAGCCTTCAAGATCACCCGGCGCACGGGCCGCACCCGGGTCCTCGCGGCCGAGGGCGGCTTCCACGGCCGGACCATGGGCGCGCTCGCCCTCACCCACACCGCCGCCTACCGCGAGCCGTTCGAGCCGCTGCCCGCCGGCGTCGAGCACGTGCCCTTCGGCGACGTCGACGCCATGGCCGCCGCGCTCGCCGACGAGTCGGCGGGCCCCGTCGCCGCCGTCGTCCTCGAGCCGGTCCAGGGCGAGGGCGGTGTCCGCCCCGCCCCGGCGGGCTACCTCGCCGCGGTGCGCCGGCTCACCCGCCAGCACGGCGCCCTGCTCGTCCTGGACGAGGTGCAGACCGGCTCCGGGCGCACCGGTCGGTGGCTCGCCTGGCAGCACCCCCACCACCTCGGCGACGCCGTCGCCGAGGACCCCACCATGCGCCCCGACGTCGTCACCCTGGCCAAGGGCCTGGCCGGCGGCATCCCCTGCGGGGCGGTGGTCGCCTACGGCGCCGCCACGGCGGGCCTGCTCGGGCGGAGCCAGCACGGCACGACCTTCGGCGGCAACCCCGTCGCCGCCGCGGCCGCCCTGGCCACCCTCCACGTCGTCGAGCGCGACGGGCTGCTGGAGCGGGCCCGGCACCTGGGTGCGCTGCTGCGCGACGGCATCGGGGCGGTCCGGCACCCGCTGCTGGCCGGGGTGCGCGGGGAGGGCCTGCTCCTGGCCGTCACGCTCACCCGGCCCCTGGCCGCAGAGGTCACGGCCGCCGCCCTCGACGCCGGCTTCGTCGTCAACGCCGTCGCCCCGGACGCCGTCCGGCTCGCCCCGCCGCTCGTCCTCACCGACGCCCAGGCCACGTCCTTCGTCGACGCGCTGCCCGCCGTGCTCGACACCGTCCTGCCCGCCGCCCAGGCGGGCCCCGGCAGCCAGGAGGCACCCTCATGACCAGCACCGCCCCCGCCCCCCGGCACTTCCTGCGCGACGACGACCTGTCGCCCGAGGAACTGCTGGAGGTCCTCGACCTGGCTGACGACCTCAAGCGGGCGCCGTTCTCCGAGCGTCCGCTCGAGGGTCCCCAGGCCGTGGCCGTGCTCTTCGACAAGCCGAGCACCCGCACCCGGGTCTCGTTCTCCGTCGGCGTCGCGCACCTCGGCGGGTACCCCCTGGTGATCGACGCGGCCGCCTCCCAGCTGGGCCGCGGGGAGCCCGTCGAGGACACCGCACGCGTGCTCGACCGGCAGGTCGCGGCCATCGTCTGGCGCACGGGCGCCCACGAGCGGGTGGAGCGCATGGCCTCGGTGAGCCGGGTCCCCGTGGTCAACGCCCTCACCGACGACGTGCACCCCTGCCAGCTGCTCGCCGACCTGCAGACGGTCCGGGAGCGCACGGGCCGCCTTGCCGGGCTCACCCTCGCCTACCTCGGCGACGCGGCGAACAACATGGCCCACTCCTACGCCCTGGCCGGTGCCACGGCGGGCATGCACGTCCGGCTCGCCGGGCCCGAGGGGTACCTGCCGCGCCCTGACCTGCTCGAGGCCGCCCGCCGGCGTGCCGCGGACACCGGCGGCTCGGTCACCGTCACGCAGGACGCACGGGTGGCGGTCGAGGGGGCCGACGTCCTGGCCACCGACACCTGGGTGTCCATGGGCCAGGAGGGCGAGAGCGACGACCGCTCGGCACCCTTCGTGCCCTTCGCGCTCACGGAGGCGGCGGTGGCGGCCGCCGGCACCGACCCCCTCGTCCTGCACTGCCTGCCCGCCTACCGCGGCAAGGAGATTGACGCCTCGGTGCTCGACGCGCCGGGGACGGCGGTGTGGGACGAGGCCGAGAACCGGCTGCACGCCCAGAAGGCGCTGCTGGTCTGGCTGCTGCGCCAGGGCCGGGCGTGAGCACCGGCGGCAGCACGGTCCCCGGGGACGGCCCGCCCCCGGGCGACGGGCCGCGCGCGGTCGTCCGGTCCAAGGCAGCCCGGCAGGCCGCCGTGGTGGACGTCATCAGCCGCCGGGCGGTCCGCAGCCAGACCCAGCTCGGGGAGGCGCTCGCCGAGGCCGGCCACACCGTCACGCAGGCCACGCTCTCGCGCGACCTCGTCGAGGTGGGGGCGGTCAAGGTGCGGCACCCCGACGGCAGCCTCGTCTACGCCGTCCCCGGCGAGGGCGGCGACGCGACCCCCGTGTCCGACGTGCCCGACGACGTGCTCGAGGCCCGGCTCGCCCGCCGCTGCCACGAGCTGCTCGTCAGCGCGGAGGCCTCCGCCAACCTCGTGGTCCTACGCACCCCGCCCGGGGCGGCGCAGTTCCTGGCCTCGGCCGTCGACCACGCGGTGGTCGCGGGCGTCCTGGGCACCATCGCCGGCGACGACACCGTCCTGGTCATCACCCGGGACCCGGCGGGCGGCCCGGCCGTCGCCGAGCGCTTCCTCGACCTGGGGGCCTCCGCGCCGTGACAGGCTCGCCCCGGACCTGACCGCCCCCCACCCGGGCCGGCACCACCCGACCGGCACCCCCCGGACGGCACCCACCCGGCCCCACCGACAGGAGAACGCTCCCGTGAGCAGCACCCCGACCCCCGGCGGCACGACGCAGGGCGCCCTCTGGGGCGGCCGGTTCGCCAGCGGGCCGTCCGACGCGCTCGCGGCGCTCAGCGTGTCCACGCACTTCGACTGGGTGCTCGCCCCCTACGACCTGCGGGCCTCGGCCGCCCACACCCTCGTCCTGCACCGCGCGGGCCTGCTCACCGACGACCAGCGCGACGGCCTGCTCACCGGCATCGCCGGGCTGGCCGCCGACGTCGCCGACGGCAGCTTCGGCCCCGCCCCCGACGACGAGGACGTCCACGCCGCGCTCGAGCGCGGGCTCATCGAGCGGCTGGGCCCGGACCTCGGGGGCCGGCTCCGCGCCGGGCGCAGCCGCAACGACCAGGTCGCGACCCTGCTGCGGATGTGGCTGCGCGACGCCGTGCGTCGGACCGCCGCCCTCGTGGCCGACCTCGTCGACGCCCTGCTGTCGCAGGCGGACACCCACCCGCTGGCGGCCATGCCCGGGCGCACCCACCTGCAGCACGCCCAGCCGGTGCTGCTGGCCCACCACCTGCAGGCCCACGGCTGGGCCCTGCTGCGCGACGTCGGCCGGATGCGCGACCTCGACGCGCGCGCCGACGCGTCCCCCTACGGCTCGGGCGCGCTCGCGGGCACCTCGCTGGGGCTGGACCCCGCGCTGGTGGCGGCCGAGCTCGGCTTCGCGCGCCCGGTCGAGAACTCCATCGACGGCACCTCGTCGCGGGACCTGGCGGCGGAGGCGGCCTGGGTGCTGGCGATGACCGCGGTCGACGTGTCGCGCCTGGCCGAGGAGGTCGTGGTGTGGACCACCCACGAGTTCTCGTTCGCCCGGCTCGACGACGCGTGGGCGACCGGCAGCTCGATCATGCCGCAGAAGAAGAACCCCGACATCGCGGAGCTCGCGCGCGGCAAGAGCGGCCGGCTCATCGGCAACCTGGCCGGCCTGCTCGCCACGCTCAAGGGCCTGCCGCTGGCGTACAACCGCGACCTGCAGGAGGACAAGGAGCCCGTGGTCGACTCCGTCGCGCAGCTGTCGCTCGTGCTGCCCGCGATGGCCGGGATGGTCGCCACCATGCGCTTCGACACCGCGCGGATGGCAGCGCTGGCGCCGGCGGGCTTCTCGCTGGCCACCGACGTGGCCGAGTGGCTCGTGCGCGAGGGGGTCCCGTTCCGGGTGGCCCACGAGGTCGCGGGCGCCTGCGTCCAGGTGTGCGAGCAGCGCGGCATCGAGCTGCACGAGCTGACCGACGACGACCTGGCCGCGCTCAGCCCCCACCTGCGCCCCGACGTCCGCCGGGTGCTCGACGTCGACGGGGCGATCGCCTCGCGCGACGCGGTCGGCGGGACCGCACCGGTCCGGGTGCAGGAGCAGCGGGAGGCCCTGCGGGCGGCCGTCGCCGAGGCTCGCGCCTGGGCGCAGGACGACAGGGGTCGGTGACGGCCCTCCCGGCGGGCGACCTGGCGGGGCTGCTGCGGGGCCGGCCCGAGGTCGTCGCGCCGGGGCTGCTCGGCTGCCTGCTCGTCGCCGGGTCTGCCGACGGTGACGTCGTGCTGCGGGTCACCGAGGTCGAGGCCTACGCCGGGCCCGGCGAGGACCCGGGCTCCCACGCCCACCGCGGTCTGCGGCCCCGGAACGCGACGATGTTCGGACGGCCGGGGTCGCTCTACGTCTACTTCACGTACGGCTTGCACTGGTGCGCGAACGTCGTCGCCCACCCGGTGACGGACCAGCACGACGGCGGGGGCGCCGGCGTGGGCGGTCCGGCGGGCGCGGTGCTCGTCCGTGCCGGTGAGGTCGTCGCGGGGGAGCCGCTGGCCCGGGTGCGGCGGCCCGCTGCCGTGCGGGCGCGCGACCTCGCCC
>NZ_JBBEOI010000227.1 GCF_037860755.1 Aquipuribacter hungaricus
GTCGGCGCGCCCGCGCAGCCCGTCCGCCAGGCGCCGCACCCCTGGCACGTCGCCCGGGCAGGGGTCGTGGTCCAGGCCGGGGACCTGCCGGGCGGCGGTGGTCCACGACGTGCTCACCGGCCGGTCCGCGGTCCGGGGACCCCGTCCCGCAGGTCCTGCGCCGCCAGGACGGCCTCCCGCTCGACCGTGGCGTACGCCGTGCGGGCCTCGCGCAGGGCGCCGGCCAGGTCCTGCGCCTCGCGCGCGGAGGCGTCCAGTCCCGCCCGCCACTGCCGCCCCAGGTCCGCCAGCGCGTCCAGCAGCGGGTCGGCGCCGACGACGACACCGGCGACCGGCAGCCGGTCCAGGCCCTCGGCCGCGTCGAGGACCGCCTGCCGGACCCGGTCCGCCCGCGCCTCCGCCTCGTCGACGGCGGCCGTGTCCACCACCAGGCAGAGCCCGTCCGCCCCGCCGCCGGCCCACGCCGCCCCCGGCCCTGCCCCCGACGTCATCAGCCCCCACCCCCGTGCCGGGCCCTCCCCGGCACCGGTGACGCTAGGGGCGCGGGCGGGACCGCCGCGGGCGCCGTCCACAGGCCCGTGCGGCCCGGGCTAGGGTTCCGGGCGGTGCTCCGACCGACGACGAGGGGGATGACGGGATGTCGACCCGGGTGACCGCGGCTCCGGCCGACCAGCTCACCGTGCGCCGGTCGAACCTCAGCCTCGTCCTCAGCCACCTCCGTGACGCCGGCCCCCGCTCGCGCGCCAAGATCGCGGCGGACACCGGCCTCAACAAGGCGACGGTGTCCAGCCTCGTCGCCGAGCTGGTCGAGCGCGGCCTGGTCGGCGAGGGCGAGGTCGAGCGCGTCGGCAGCGTCGGCCGGCCCGGGCAGACCGTGGGCCTGGCCCCGGGGCGGGTCGTCGGCGTCGGCGTCGAGGTCAACGCCGACTTCGTCGACGTCACGGCGCTGGACCTCACCCACGAGGTCGTCCTGTCCCGCCGCGCCCCCGCGGACATGCGCGCCCTCGGGGAGCGGGGGGCGATCGCGCTGGTCGTCCGCTGCCTGCAGGAGGCGCTGGCGACCCTGTCCGCCGGAGGCAGCTCCGTGGTCGGCGTGACCGTCGCGGTGCCCGCCCTCGTCGACTCCGGCCGCGGCCGCGTCGCCCTGGCGCCGAACCTCGGCTGGACGGGCACGGAGCTCGCCGCCCAGCTGGACGCCGCGCTCGGCCTGGGGGACGTGCGGGTGGCCGTGGACAACGACGCCAACCTCGGCGCCATCGCCGAGCACGCGCTCGGGGTCGGCCGCGACGTCGACGACCTGGTCTACCTGGCCGGGGAGGTCGGGGTGGGCTGCGGCGTCATCGTCGGCGGGGAGCTGCTGCGCGGCTCGAGCGGCTTCACCGGCGAGATCGGCCACGCCCCCCTCAACCCGCGTCCCGAGGTGTGCGGCTGCGGCCGGGTCGGCTGCTGGGAGACCCAGGTCGGCCTCGGCGTGCTCCTGGCCGGCTGCGCGCGCGGCCCCGACGACCCGGTGCTCGACGGCGACGCGGACATCGACGTCCGGCTCGACGAGATCAACGCCCGGGCCGCCGCCGGCGACGTGGCGACCCTGGAGACCCTGCAGCGGGTGGGGATCGCCCTGGGCCTCGGCGCCAGCGTGCTCGTCACCATCGTCAACCCCCGGGCGCTCGTGCTCGGCGGGTACTTCGCCGTGCTCGAGGAGCACCTGCGGCCCTTCGTCGTCCACACCCTGCTCGAGCGGGTCGTGGCGCCCGACGCGGGCGGGGTCGAGGTGCGGGCGTCGCGGCTCGGCTTCACCGCGGCCAGCCGCGGCGGCGCCGTCGTCGCGCTGCAGCAGGTGTTCGCCGACCCCACCCGGGTGCCCGTCCCCGCCTGAGCGCCGCCGGTCACGGCCGGGGCGCCGGGTCAGGGCGTCGGTCCGGTCAGCGCCGCCGGGCGGGCCGGTACACCTGCACGCTGCCGACCGGCCGGAACCCCGCCCGCAGGAAGCTGCGCAGGGACCGGGCGTTGCCGGGCGCCACCGCGGCGAGGACCGGCGAGCCCGCCGGGAGCGAGGCGACCACGTCGGCGACCAGGCGTGCCCCGTCGGTACCCGCGACCACCTCGGCGCCCAGCTCGGTGAGCCCGGCGACCCCCGCCCCGACCGTCACCAGCGACGGGTCGGCGCCCGGGCGGCCGACGACCCTGACCTCGCCGCGCAGCGCCCGGGCCGCCACGGCACGGGGGTGCGCCGACAGGTCCTCCCGGGCCACCAGCCGGGACTCCTCGGCGGGGCGGCCGCCGCCGGTCGCGGCGAGCAGCACGTCGAGGGAGACGACCCAGCCGCCGGCTGCGAGCGCGGTCACCAGGCGCGGGTCGTGCGCCCCGCCCAGGCCGTCGGGCCGCAGGGCCGCGAGCGCGGCGTCGTCCACGTCGTCGGCCACGGCCAGGAACGCGTGCCCGGTGAGCGCGACCACGGCCTCCACGCCGTCGCGCCACGGCGGCACCCGCTCCCAGCCGCCGTCGACGGGCGGGAAGACCCCGGCCGCCGCGAGCCGGAGCACCTCCGCCAGGTCGGCCACGGCTCAGGCCAGCCGGTCGACCACGGCACCGAACAGCCGCGGCAGGCGCTCCGCGGCCGGCACCAGCCCCCGGCGCAGCACCGGCACCGACGACGCCGCGAGCAGCCCCTCGGTGAGCAGGCGGTAGCGGCGGCTCGCGGCGTGCCAGCGGCGCTCGTAGGAGGACGCGTCGTCGGCCACGACGCACGCGACGGCCTCGCGCGCGCACGCCAGGCCCACGGCGATCCCCTCGCCGGTGAGCGCGTCCACGTAGCCCGCGGCGTCACCGACGAGCAGCACCCGGCCCGCGACCCGGCGGCGGGCGACCTGGCGCAGCGGCCCCGCCCCCCGCGTGGTGGAGGCGTGCGGGACGCCGGCCAGGCGGGCGGCGAGACCGGGGAAGCGCGCCAGGTGGCTGTCGAGGTCGCCGTCGGCAGAGGTGAGCACCGCGACGCCGACGACGTCCGGGGCGACCGGTGTCACGTACGCCTCCGCGTCGCGCGACCACAGCACGTCGACGTGGGAGCCCCACGGGGCGGTCCGGTAGTGACGGCGCAGCCCGAAGCGGCGACCGTCGGGACGCGCGCCGCCCGCGGGCCGGCGGGGCGGGGGGACGTCGAGCCCCAGCGCGCGACGGGTGGGGGAGTGCAGGCCGTCGGCGGCGACGCACCATCGCGCGCGCAGCCCGCCCACGAGGACGCCGTCGCCGTCGTCGACCGGGGTGCCCGCCCGGACCCGCTCGCGGACCACGCCGACCTCCTCGGCACGGGCCTGGAGCGCGGCCGACAGCACCGTCCGCCGCACCCCCAGCCCGGGGCCCGCCCGGAAGCGCGCCTCGGCGACGTGGCCCGGGGACAGGTAGCGGATGCCCACCATCTCGTGGGCGTCCGGCCCCGGCCGCAGGCGCACCCCGAGCCGCTCGAGCGAGGCCCGCGCCCCCGGCATGAGCCCCTCGCCGCACGCCTTGTCCGCCGGTCCCTCGCGGGGGTCGAGCACGACGACCGACAGACCCTGCTGCGCGGCGCCGACCGCGGTCGCCAGGCCCACCGGACCGCCGCCGACGACGACGAGGTCCGCGTCGTGCCGGCTCACACCGCCGACCGCGGGCCTGCGAGCTCGGCCAGCGCCTGCTCCTCCACGCGCACCCGCCACGCCAGCAGCACGAGGTCGGCCACGTTGAACAGGAGCGCGGTGAGCCAGGCGCCGTGGACCAGCGGCAGGGCGATGCCCTCGGCGACGACCGCGACGTAGTTGGGGTGGCGCAGCCAGCGGTACCGGTAGGGCCCCCGGGCCACGAGCGGCAGGCCGGGGACGACGACGACCCGGGTGTTCCACTGCATGCCGAGGCTGCGGATGCACCACCAGCGCAGGGCATGGGCGGCCGCGAGCAGCAGGAGCATCGCCACCGCCAGGCCGGGGACGAACGGCCGGTCGGCCAGCCACACCTCCAGGGGTGCCCCGACCAGCAGCGCCAGGTGCAGCGCCACCATGACCGGGTAGTGCCCGGCGCCCCGCTCGACGCCGCCGCGGGCCCGGGCCCACGCCAGGTGGCGGGCGGCCACGCGCAGCTCGACCAGGCGCGCGCACCCCACGAGCACGACCAGGCCGAGGAAGGCCCACCCGGTGGCGCTCACCAGGACAGCAGGACGAGCTCGGCGCAGAAGCCCGGGCCCATGGCCAGCAGCAGCCCGGCGCTCCCGGGCTCCGGCCGGCGCTCGCGCATGGTGGCCTCGAGCACCTGGAGCACCGACGCGCTGGACAGGTTGCCGACCGCGGCGAGGGAGTCCCAGGTGAGCGACAGCGCGCCCTCGGGCAGGTCGAGGCTGCGCTGCACGGCCTCGAGCACCTTCGGCCCGCCCGGGTGGGCGACCCAGGTCCCGATGTCGGCGACGGTGAGCCCGTGGTCGGCGAGGAACTTCTCGACGTCCTCGCGCAGGTAGCTCTCGACGACGTCGGGCACGGACTGGTCCAGGACGATCTTGAACCCGGTCGTGCCGATGTCCCAGCCCATCACCCGGTCGGTGCCCGGGTACATCCGGCTGCGGGTGTCCACGACGCGGGGGCGCGGGCGGCCGTCGTCGGGGGACCCGCCCGCCGCGCGGCCGGTGCCGGTCATGACGACGGCGGCCGCCCCGTCGCCGAACAGCCCGCTCGCGACCAGGTTGGCCATCGAGCGGTCGTCGGCCTGCAGGGTGAGGGAGCACAGCTCGACCGAGACGAGGACGGCGACGTCGTCGGGGTGGCCGAGCAGGTAGTCGTGGACCCGGGCGACGCCCGCCGCGCCCGCGACGCAGCCGAGCCCGAACACCGGCAGCCGCTTGACGTCCGGCCGGAGCCCGAGCCGGGCCACCAGCCGCGCGTCCAGGCTCGGGGCGGCGACGCCGGTGACCGAGACGCTCATGACCAGGTCGACGTCCTCCGGCACCAGCCCGGCCGCGTCGAGCGCCCGGCGGACGGACCTCTCGGCGAGGTCGAGGCCCACCTCGATGAAGACGTCGTTGCTGGCGGTGAACCCGCCGAGGTCGGCGTAGCGCTCCAGCGGCAGCGCCAGGTGGCGGGTGGCGACCTGGGAGGAGGTGTGGAGGCGCCGCATGACCGGGAGCCGGTCCAGGTGCGCCTCGCCGAGCACCGTGACCCCGAGGGCCTCGGTGATCTCCGCCTGGGGGTACCGGTGGTCAGGTACCGCGCTGCCCACGGCGGCGATGACCGACATGCCCCGACGGTACGACAGCACCGGCGGCACCGCTCGCGCTCGCTGGCCCTACCGTCTCAGGGTGCCCGCCCCGCGACCCCCCGCGACCTCCCCGGACGACCGCGGCAGCGCCCTCGGCCGGGCGTCCGCCCTGGTCCGCGCGGCCCACGCGGGCCCGACCGTCGCCGTGACCCTGTTCGCGCTCGGCTACGGCGTGCTCGGGGCGGACCTGGCGGCGGGCCGGCTCGCGCTGGTCGTCCTCGCCGTCCTCGCCGGCCAGCTCGTCATCGGCTGGGCCAACGACTGGGGGGACGCGGGG
>NZ_JBBEOI010000228.1 GCF_037860755.1 Aquipuribacter hungaricus
CGGCGCGGACAGCTGCGCGAGCCCGCTCGAGGCGTGGCCGTCGCGCGCGGGGCGGGAGCGCCCCGACGGGGGAAGGACGACCGCCGCGGCCACGCGCACCCCGGCCTCGGCGGCGTCGGCCACCAGGGCGGTGACGGCGCTCCGGCGGCTGGAGGGGGCCGCGGCGACGACCACCATGTCCATGCGCTGGGCCAGCATGGCCAGCCGTACGCTGCTGCCGGCGTCGCAGAGCCCGACCACGACCACGTCCGCGGAGTCCCACTGCTGCAGCTGGGCGGCGTCTGGCCAGCCGAGGTCGGCGTGGCGGGCGGTGAGGTCGTCGGGCCGCACGCACAGGGCGTGGCGGCCGGTGGAGCGGAAGACCTCGAGCATGAGGTCGCTGAGCTGCACGCACACCTCTCGCTCGGCGGCCATGACGCCCAGCAGCACGGGGCGCCGAAGGTCCGGCGACACCAGGCCGAGCCGCAGCGCCGTGCGACGGGCGAGCTCCTCGGCGTCGTCGTGCCGGTCGCCCTGCACGACGGGGACGCTCAGCAGCTCCGCCAGCCGGGAGCCGGTGCGCACCCGGGGGTCGGTCGCGTCCCGGAGCAGCGCCAGCAGGACGCCGAGGACCAGGCCGAGGACGAGCGCAGGACCGACGAACAGGACGGGACCGGGTCCCGACGGGGAGGGGTCCGCCGTCGCCGCCGTCACCACGCGGCCCGGGTTGAGCGAGATGCCCTCCAGGGCGCTCTGCTCGTTCTGCAGGTCGGTCAGCTGCTGCCGCAGTGCCACCTGCGAGGGCAGGGCGGCGCTCGCATCGTCGTCCAGCAGCTCGCCGCGCAGCTCCTCGATCCGTTCGCCGAGGCTGTCGACGATCTTGTCCGCCACCTCGTCAGCGCCCTGCGCCCGGAAGGCGAGGTAGGCCTCGGCCACCCCGTTGGCCGTCGCGGCCGCGGCGGCCGGGTCGGGCTGGGTGGCTGTGATCTGCAGGACCTGCGAGTTGAGGGGGGAGTCGATCGACAACGAGGGGGGGATGTCCGCCGGGTCGCCAGGTGCGCCGAAGTCGGAGGCCGCCAGGCGGGCGACCTCGGAGGACAGGACCACGGCGCGCTCGGTCGTGATGTTGACCTGCTGGTTGATCGGGGTCGACGCGAACGGCGTCGTGGTGATCGGGCTGACCGTCACCACGGAGGTCGCGCTGTAGCTGGCGGGCCAGGTGAGACCGAGGGCCGCCCCCGCGGCGACCACCACCACGGTGGTGCCCACGACGATCGAGCGGTGACGCAGCAGGCGCACCGCGATGTCGCTCAGCCGCACCGTGCGGTCGTCCATGCTGCTCACGTGAGAAGGCCCTCCGGATGGGTGGTCTTCGATCGTACGGCCCCGAAGTCACGCGCCTCCTGATTACAGTCAAACCCGTGACCTTGACGCCCGAACGGACGCACCGGCCGCCCGCCCCGTCCTACCGGGACGCCGTCAGCAGGCTCGCGACCGCGCAGAAGCCCGGGCACGGGGTGCCCGCGTACACGCGCTGGCCCAACCGGTGGCTGGGCCGCCGGCTCGCGGCGGCGGCGCACGTGGTCGGGGCCACCCCGGACCAGGTGACCTGGGCGAGCGCCGCCGCCAGCCTGGTCGGCATCGTCCTCGTGGTCGCCGTGCCCCCGTCGCTGTGGTCGGCCGTCGTGGTGACCGTCCTGCTGCTGCTCGGCTACGCGCTGGACAGCGCCGACGGGCAGCTCGCGCGGCTGCGCGGCGGCGGCTCGCCGGCGGGGGAGTGGCTCGACCACGTCGTCGACGCCGTCCGCCTGCCCCTGGTCCACGCCAGCCTCGTCGTGGGCTTCGCTCGCTGGGAGGGGCTGCCGGCGTGGGCGCCCCTGGTCCCGCTCGGCTTCCTCGTCGTCGCGGTCGTCCGCTTCTTCGCGATGATGCTCACCGAGCAGGTCCTCGCCCGGGCGGCCGCGGGACGGCTGCGCAGCGAGGCCCCGGAGCCGGCCGCCGCCGGGGGACGCCGACCGCTGCTGCGCTCCTACGTCCTCCTGCCCGTGGACTTCGGCGTGCTGGCCCTCGTCTTCCTGCTGCTGGCCTCCCCGCTGCTGCTGCTGCTCGGCTACGGTCTGCTCTTCGTCATCAACGCCGCGTGGCTCGTGCTCACGCTCGGCCGGCGGTACCGAGAGGTCGCCGCCCTGGCGGCCCCGTCCCGAGGGGTCTCGTGACACGAGTCGGCTACGTGCCCGGCGTCTTCGACATGTTCCACATCGGTCACCTGACCATCCTGCGCAGGGCGCGGGAGCAGTGCGACCGGCTCGTGGCCGGCGTCGTCACCGACGACGTCGTCGAGCAGGCGAAGGGGGTGCGCCCCATCGTCCCCTTCGTCGAGCGGCTGGAGATCGTGCGGTCGGTCGGCATCGTCGACGACGCCGTCCCCGACACGGCGTCGGACAAGACGGTGGCCTGGCGGGCGAACCCCTTCGACGTCATCTTCAAGGGCGACGACTGGCAGGGGACGCCCAAGGGGGACCGGCTCGAGGCGGACCTCGGCGCCCTCGGGGTCGACGTCGTCTACTTCCCCTACACCGAGCACACCTCGAGCACGATGCTGCGGGACGTCCTCACCAGGCTGGCGACCTCCCTCTGACGGGTGCCGTGGCCGCGCGTCGGCGTGACCGGCCGGCCTAGCCCTCGACGGGGGCGGGGGCCGCGCTACCGGCAGCCGGGGCGCCCGGTCGCCCGCGCAGCAGCTCCGCCGACAGCCCGAGCCGGCGGCGCAGCAGGACGCAGGCCAGCGCGTAGGCGGGCACGGCGACGGCCGCGTGCATCGCGAGACCGGTGAGGTCCCGGCCGACCGTCGCCGCGACCACGGCCCCGACCCCGCCGACCACCCCCAGCGACAGCGCGCCGGCCAGCAGCTGGTCGCGCGGGCGGATAGCGACGCCGAGGCCGCGGTCGACCTGCACCACCGCCAGCACGGTGTCCACGGCGATGGCGGCGGCCCACGCCAGGGCGGCCCCGAGCACCCCGAGCCCCGGCACGAGCAGCACGTCCCCGACGACGAGGACGGCGAGCGCCACCGCCTTGTTGGTCATCTGCCAGCGGCTGCGACCGCCCATGAGCAGCAGCGTCTGGGTCATGCCGGCGCCGACGAGCAGCATCATGGCGCCGCAGAGCACGGCCATGGCCGGCGCGCCGACGACGAACTCCGGCCCGAACAGCCCGAGCACGGCCGGGGCGAAGAGGCCGAGCGTCACGTAGAAGGGCCAGGCGAGCAGCACCATCGCGCGGGTGGCGAGGGCCTGCAGGCGGCCCGCGTCGACCCGGTGCCCCGTGGCCAGCAGGGCACTCATCCGGGGGGAGACCGCGACCCGCGCGGCCGTGTCGACGAGCAGGCCCGCGGTCACCGCGCGCGAGACGACGGCGTACACCCCGGCGGCGGCGGGCGAGGCGAGCACCGCGACGAGCACCACGTCCACCCACGACAGCAGGATCTCCAGGGCGGCCGCCACCCCTCGCGCCGCCGCGAACCCCCAGAACTCCCGCGCCTCGCCCGCCAGGCGGCGGCGGACCGGCTGGGGCACGCCCGGGGCCGCGGTGCCCGGGGCGGGCACCGTGCCGCGCAGCGCCCGGTGCAGGACGACGACCGAGACGAGCAGCGCGGGCACCGCGGCGACGGCCCAGGCGTCCAGCGAGGTGCCCACGTCCAGCCCGAGCGCGACCGCTCCGGCCACCAGCAGCAGGCGCGTCGCCGGCAGACCGACCGACCACAGCAGCGTGAAGGGGACGATCCGGCCGAGCCCCCTGCTGGCCCCGAGGACGACGGCCAGCAGCGACGCCACGAGCGCCAGCGGCAGCACGCGGCGCACGGCCTCCCCGGTGGCGCCGTCCAGGAACGACGGCACGGCCCACCACAGCAGCGCCAGCGCGAGGCCGCCGACGACGAGCACCGGGACGACGGCCACGAGCACCGTGCTGCGGGCCCGGTGCGGCTCGCCCAGGGCGGCGGCGCGCGACAGCTGGCGCACGAGCGCGGTGTCCGCGCCGAGCTCGAGGACGTTGGCGGCGATGGTGAAGACGGCGACCGTGCTGAAGAACAGCCCGGCCCCGGTGTCGCCGTAGGCGCGGCCCACGAGCACCGACAGCGCCAGGCCCGCCACCGCCCCGGTGGCGCCGCCGGCCAGGCTGACCAGCCCCGCCCGGCCCAGCCGCTCAGCCACGACCGGCAGCGCCCGTGAGCCCGGTGCCGGGGGCGGCCACGGCGCCCGTGGCACCGGCGAGGCCGACGGCGGGCGCGGTGGCCGGCTCGACGCGGCCGCGCAGCAGCACGACGGCCACCAGGGTGACGGCGAGCATCTGCATGGTGTCCAGGCCGTAGTAGAAGATCGTCATGCTGGCGACGACGAGGGTGGCGTGCAGCCACAGCTCGGCCGTGGTCGGGGCCGCCGCGGTGCGCACGGTGGCCCCCCACAGGAACCACAGGAAGAACCCGAGGCCGACGAAGCCGTAGGAGAACATCACCATCCAGAAGTGGCCCTGGGTGCCGGCGGAGATGTCGAGGATCTCCGAGGGGCGCGGCGCCCCGTAGCCGATCACGGGCGAGGCGAGCGTCCGCTCGAACGTCTCCTGGTAGATCGCCATGCGGCCGACGTTGGTGCTGCTGTACGTCGTCCTGCTGCTGATGCCCTCGAACAGCCCGGAGGCGGCGAACGCACCGAGGGCGCCGCAGCCGGCGACGACCAGCGCGGCGAACTGCCAGACCCGCCCCCGCAGCAGCAGGCGCGTCATGACGTAGACGACCGCGACGCCGAGGGCCAGGAACATCCCCCGGTTGAGCGAGGCCAGCATCGGCACGCTGGCGGCGACCATGACGAGCACGACGAAGGTGCGGGTGCGCCGGCGAGGGGTCATGAGCACGGCGGCCACCGCCACGGGGGTGAGCAGCGCGATCGCGCTGCCCCAGCCGTTCGCGTACGGGAACGGCGCGGACGGCCGGTTGTAGGGCTCGGGGGCGCCGTAGGGCTGCTGCACCTCGGCGAACGGCGGGAACACGAGGTCCTGCACGTAGGAGTTGCCGGTGATGGCCCCGGGGAGCAGGAGTCCCACCGGGGTGGTGAGGCGCGTGCCCGGCCAGAGCACGCCCAGGTAGCCGCCGACGACGACGACGACCCAGAGGGCGACGAGGCCGCCGACCACCCGGCGGGAGGGCAGCCGCTCGCGGGCGTTGCTCACGTAGAGCACGACCACCGCGGTGGCCAGGAGGTTGGCCCAGCGCTGGCCGAAGCCGATGAAGCGGCTGGCGTTGTCCAGCGCCAGGGCGCACGGCCCCACCCAGAGGACGTAGCCGTACCAGGGGCCGGTACCGCGCAGCACGGACACGCGCCCGCGGGCGACGAGCAGCAGGGCCATGACGCCTGCGAAGAGGATGACGACGAACGGGGTGAGCCCCAGCACCCACCAGACCGGGAAGCCCCAGAGCAGCGCGTCGACCGGCCACGACGGCAGCGGGGCGGGGCCCCGGCCGTCGGCGCGGCGACCCTGCCGGCCGCCCGGGGCCACGACCGCGGCGGCC
>NZ_JBBEOI010000229.1 GCF_037860755.1 Aquipuribacter hungaricus
AGCAGGGCGGCGAAGGCGTGGGGCCCGCCGGGCAGGTGGCGGACCAGGCGGGGGTGCAGCACGGCGACGTCGGCGACGCGGGCGCCGACGACGAGGCCCGCGAGGCCCCGGCGGACGCTCTCGACCTCGGGGAGCTCCGGCACGCCTCAGCCTGCCGCGGCGCGCAGGGCCTGGACGACGGCGGCCGCCGCGGCCTGCTCGGCGAGCTTCTTGCTGCGCCCGGTGCCCCGGCCCTCGACGCGGGCGGCGTCGCCGTCGACGTCGGCGGTGCCGTGCTCGGCCGCGGCCAGGACGACGACGGCGGAGAACTCCGGGTCGTGGGCGGGGCCGGTGCGGGTGAGCTCGTAGACCGGCGGGAGCAGCCCGCGCTCGGCGGCGAGCACCTGCAGGACGGTCTTGTGGTCGTGGTCGACGCCCTCGCCGGGCGCGGCGTCCAGCAGGGGCGCGGTGATGCGGAGGACGAGGTCGCGGGACGCCTCGGGGCCGCGCTCGACGTGGACCACGCCGATGAGCGCCTCGACGGTGTCCGCGAGCAGCGAGTCGCGGTCTCGCCCGCCGGTCATCTCCTCGCCGCGGCCCAGCAGCATCGCCGGCCCCACGCCGAGGGCGCGGGCGACCAGGGCGAGCGCCGGCCGGCTGACCACCGCGATACGCATCCGGGACAGCAGGCCCTCGTCGGCCTCGGGGTGCCGGCGGTACAGCTCCTCGGTGACCGCGAGCTGGAGCACGGCGTCGCCGAGGAACTCCAGGCGCTCGTTGGTCGGGACCTGCCCGTTCTCGTAGGCGAACGAGCGGTGCACGAGGGCATGGGTGAGCCCCTGGGGGGACACCTCGACCCCGAGCGCCTCCGCCAGGGCGGTGCGCTCGGGGCCCGGGCCCGTCAGGGGCTCAGGGACGGGCCGAGGGATCAGGCCTGCTCGCGGTCCGTGCGCAGGGCCTCGGTGTAGCGGCGCTGGTCGTAGGCACCGCACGTCGGGCACGCCATGTGGGGGCGGCGGACGGCGCGGCACTGCGGGCACGTGGTCAGCGTGATCGGGGCCGCCTTCCAGTTGGCCCGACGGGACCGGGTGTTGCTGCGGGACATCTTCCGCTTCGGGACGGCCATGTCAGTTCGTCTCTTCCTTCGTGCCAGCGGGGTCGGCGGCGGTCGCCGTCCCGTTGCCGGACCGGGCGTCTGCCTGGGCCAGCTGGTCGGTCAACCCGGCGAGGGCGGCCCAGCGCGGGTCGTTGTCCTCGTGCGAGTGGTCGGGGTCGTCGAGCAGGCGCGCGCCGCAGCGCGAGCACAGTCCGGGGCAGTCCGGGTCGCACACCGGCTGGAACGGCAGGGCCGGCACCAGGGCGTCGCGGACGGTGGGCTCCAGGTCGAGCAGGTCCACGTCCATCAGCGGGAGGGCGTCCGCGTCGGGGTCGGCCTCCTCGGGCGCGGCGTGCAGGAACAGCTCCTGCACGTCGACCTCGACGCCCTCGGTGACGGGGTCCAGGCAGCGCACGCACTCCCCGGTCGCCGTGGCGACGACGGTCCCGGTCACCAGGACGCCCTCCATGACGGCCTCCAGGCGCAGGTCCAGCGACAGCGGCGAGCCGGGGCTCACGCCGATGACCCCGTTGCCCAGGTCCTCCGGGGCGGGGACGTCGCGCTGGAACGACAGCATCGTCCCCGGCCGGCGGCCGAGCTCGTGCGTGTCGATCACCAGCGGCGCGCGCGGGTCGAGCCGCGCCTGCCGCACCGTCGGGGTCACGTGGGGCCTTCCTGGGGAGTCTGGGGTGGGAGCTGCCCGCGCGACGTGGGTCGCGGCAGGGCCAGCCGCCAAAGGTACCGTCCGCCGGGGGCGGGCCCAAACCGGCCCGGCACGGCCGCCGGACGCCTCAGCCGGCCAGGCGGCGCGCCATCGGCCCGAGCACCAGCGGCGGCACCAGGTCGGAGACGTCGCCGCCGTGGCGGGCGACCTCCTTCACCAGCGAGGACGAGATGTGCTCGTAGCGGGGTGCGCCGGGCAGGAACACCGTCTCCAGCCCCGTGAGGTGCCGGTTCATCAGCGCCATCGGCAGCTCGTAGGCGAAGTCGGTCCCCCCGCGCAGGCCCTTGACGACCGCGACGGCGCCGACCTCTCGGCAGTAGTCCACGAGCAGGCCCCCGGCGACGACGTCCACCCGGACGCCGGCGGTGCGCGGGTCCTCGGCCAGCACCTGGCGGAGCAGCTCCGCGCGCTCGTCTGTGGGGAACAGCCCCGCCTTGCCCGGGTTGTGGACGACGGCGGCGACGACGGCGGGGAAGAGCACGGCCGCCCGCGCGATGACGTCCACGTGGCCGAGGGTCACGGGGTCGTAGCTACCGGGGCAGACGGCCAGGCGGGGGGCGTCCTGCGGACCGGTCGCGGGTGCGGTCATGACGGCGACGCTAGCTCGGCGAACCACACCCTGGTCTCGCCGTACGTCCTCGGCTCCAGCGGGTCGAGCGCGGCCGGCCACACCGGCTCCGGGCTGCGGGCGGAGCGCTCGACGACGACGACCGCGTCGGGCCGGCAGCGCGCGGCCACCGCGCCGAGCACCTGCGCCAGCTCGGGCCCGTCGAGGGAGTAGGGCGGGTCGAGCAGGACCAGGTCGAACGACGGGCCGGGGGCGGCGACGTAGCGGGACACCCGGTCCTGGACGACGGACAGCGGCAGGTCGAGGGTGCGGGCGTTGTCGGCCGCCACCCGGGCGGCCACCCGGTCCGCCTCCACCCCGACCGCCCCCGCGGCACCGCGGCTCAGCGCCTCCAGGGCCAGCGCCCCGGAGCCGCAGTAGAGGTCGAGGACCTCCGCGCCGTCGACGGCGCGCCACGCGTCGAGCCGGCCGAACACCGCCTCCCGCGTGCGGTCGGACGTGGGGCGGGTCCCGGTCCCCGGCGGGACGGCGAGCCGACGGCCCCGGGCGCTGCCGGCGACGATCCTCACGCGACGGTCCTCACAGGGCGGTCCTCACGCGCGCAGCCTGTCAGCCACGGGCCAGCCACGCCTCGCGCCCGCCGGCCAGGGCGACCTCGACCGCCTCGGCGAGCGCGGGGTGCTGCTCGAGCGCGGGGTCCTCGGCGAGCACCGTCTCGGCCTCCGCCCGCGCGGCGGTGATGACGTCCAGGTCGTCGACGACGCGCAGCAGCCGCAGCGACGAGCGGGCCCCGGACTGGGCGGCCCCGAGGACGTCGCCCTCCCGGCGGCTGCTGAGGTCGAAGCGGGCCAGCTCGAAGCCGTCGGTGGTCGAGGCCACCGCGTCGAGCCGCTCCCGGGCCTCGGCCCCCGGCGGCAGCCCTGTGACGAGCAGGCAGAGCCCCGGGTGCCCGCCGCGGCCGATCCGGCCGCGCAGCTGGTGCAGCTGGGACACCCCGAAGCGGTCGGCGTCCAGGACGACCATGACGGTGGCGTTGGGCACGTCGACGCCGACCTCGATGACGGTGGTCGCCACGAGGACGTCGACACCGCCCCCGACCACCTCCTGCATGACGGCGTCCTTCTCCTCCGACGCCATGCGCCCGTGCAGCATGCGGACCCGGCAGCCGGCGAGCGCGGGCTGCACCGCGAGCAGCTCCATGGTGTCCAGGACCGACGCCGCCGGCGGGCGCTGCGGGCCGTCCTCAGGCCCGTCCGCCCCGTCCGGATCGCCACCGGCATCCGGGGCGTCGAGGGCGCCGTCCTCCTCGCCCGCGTCGGCGCCGATCCGGCCGCAGACGACGAACGCCTGGCGCCCCGCGTCGACCTCCTCCCGCACCCGCTGCCAGACCCGCTGCGCCCAGGCGGGCCGCTCGGACAGGCCGACGACGTGCGTGGTGATCGGCCGCCGCCCCGACGGGAGCTCGTCGAGCACGCTGGTGTCGAGGTCGCCGAAGACCGTCATGGCCACGGTGCGCGGGATGGGCGTGGCGGTCATGACGAGGACGTGGACGCCGACGCCCCGGGCGCGCAGGGCGTCGCGCTGCTCGACGCCGAAGCGGTGCTGCTCGTCGACGACGACCAGGCCCAGGTCGTGGAACTCGACGGTGTCCGACAGCAGGGCGTGGGTGCCGACGACGACGCCGGCCTCGCCGGTGACGATGTCGAGCAGCGCCCGGCGCCGCACGGCCGTCGGCGCGGAGCCGGTCAGCAGGGTGACGCGGGTGCCGTCGGGGTCGCCGTCGAGCGTCCCCGCCCGGCCGAGCGGGCCGAGCGCGGCGGACAGGGACCGGGCGTGCTGGGCGGCGAGGACCTCGGTGGGGGCGAGCATCACGGCCTGCCCGCCCGCCTCGACGACGGCGAGCATCGCCCGCAGCGCCACCAGCGTCTTGCCGGAGCCGACCTCGCCCTGGAGCAGCCGCTGCATCGGGTGCCCGGAGCCGAGGTCGCCCAGCACCTGCTCCCCCACCCGGCGCTGGCCGTCGGTGAGGGTGAACGGCAGCGCGGCGTCGAAGCGCTCGAGCAGCCCGCCGGGGCGGGGCACGTAGCGGGTGGCCTCGACGGTGCGGGCGCGCGCCCGGCCCCGCACCAGGCCGGTCTGCAGGACGAACGCCTCGGCGAAGCGGAGCGCGGCCTCGCCGGCCTCGCGCTCGGCGTCGTCGGCCGGGGAGTGCACGAGCCGCAGCGCCTCGAGGCGCCCGAGCAGGCCGTGCCGGGCGCGCACGTCCGCGGGCACCGGGTCCGGGACCTCGTCCTCGACGAGGGTGTCGAGCACCTGCCGGACCGCGGCCTGGACGTGCCAGGTCTGGGCCTTCGCCGTGGCCGGGTAGACCGGCGTGAGGCGCCCGGCCCACTCGTCGGCGTAGCCCTCGGCCACGACCCGGTCGAAGTCGTCCGAGCCGTGCAGCTGCATGTCCGGCTGCAGCAGCTGCAACCGTCCGCCGCGACGGCTCACCTTGCCGGAGAAGAAGCCGGACACCCCCGGCTTGAGCTGGCCCTCGCGGAAGCGCTGGTTGAAGAACACGAGGTCCAGCCGGGTGCGGCCGTCGGTGACGACGACCTCGGTGATCGTCCCCTTCCGCTGGCGCATGTGGCGGCTCGTGGCGCTGACGACGTCGGCGTGGACGGTGACGTGCTCGGCCTCGCGCAGCCCGTCGAAGGACGTGAGGTCGCCGCGGGAGGTCCAGCGGCGCGGGTAGTGCTCGAGCAGGTCCGCGACCGTGCGCAGGCCCAGGCTCTCCAGCCGCTCGGCGGTCTTGGGGCCGAGCTCCCGCTCCAGCGGGGTGTCCAGGCGGCGGGGGGTCTCCGGGGCGGCGGGGGCGGGGGCCACGTCACTCGCACCCGAGCAGCAGCAGGTAGCGGGGCTGGCCGCCGCCGCAGACGTCCACCGTCACCCGGCCGTCGGCGCGCAGCCGCGCGGCGAGCGCGGCGGCGACGGGCGCACCGTCCAGGCCCGGCAGGACGGTGACGAGCTCGACGTCCCCGCCCAGGTGCTCGACGACCTGCACCGCGACCTCGACGGGGTCGGTGCCGACGGCCACCACGTCGCGGCCGACGGTGCCGACGGCGTCGCCGGGCCGGCAGGGGCCCGCCGGGGTGCTCGCG